>JBOGJW010000332.1:0-14735 GCA_050745245.1 Terriglobia bacterium
GCGCGCTAAAGCGCTGCTGAAGCGTTGCCAGGCTCGCGTCGTAATTTTCCAGGCTGGGATTATCCAGAAGTTGCGCCGAGACGCCGCCGTGGATCGACAGGCCAATGTCTTCGAGAAATGTCCCGTAGACGGTTCGCGGGATGCGATAAGAGGCGGGCGTGGATACGTCGATCTCAATCGCCGCCTGGGGCGAATTCGTCCGCATATAGGTAGAGACGTTTTGAGCGGCGAGCGGGAGGCAGCTTGCCAGCAAGAGCAGCACGAATCCGAGGCGCATTAGTTCCTCCGGAGAAAGTTTCGGGGCTCAATCGCAAAAGGCGCCGCGCAGGCCGGCGCTACCGCCGCAGAGCCTTATTGATTCTAAAGGCTTATTAGGCTTCGTTCCGGCGATTTTTTATATTTTCGCATAGCCCCGCCCTCCCGGCGGCGTATGCCGGCAGCATGCCGGCGCTCCGATTCGCCTTGCCGAGCGTAGCAGGAGCGTCTGAGGACATGGAGACAGGTGAGATGAATGAGACGGTTTTTTAGCAGGTTGTCGAAAGCATGTAGCGGCGGCTTTATGCCGCCATTCGCCTGTCGAGTGGCTTTCACATCGAGCGGAAAACTCCTGCGGGCAATCCTACGAGGATCGGCTACCATCCCGGCGGCGGACAGGATGCCTGCTCAGCCTTACGTGTAGGGAATCTTACGGCTGGCCATGATTCCCTTGAGGTAGCCGATTGCGAAGATCTTCCCCAGGGGCTCGTAGCCGGGATGGGTGTTCGGCTCGCCATCCATCGTGGGATCGTGGTCCGGGCGTATGGGACCGCGGAAGCCGTTCTCGTAGTACGTCTGGAACATCTCGCCGAAATCGATGGCGCCATCGTCCTGGAAGGTTTCCACAAAGCGGTAGCGGTTGCCCCTGAGGTTCCGCGCATGGATGAAGAAAATCTTCTTCTCACGGCACCACTCCCGCGCCAAGTCCCGGATATTTTCACCCATCAGATAGAAGATTGACTGATCGAAGGTGACCCCATTAACGGGACTCGGCACGATGTTCATCACGCGGCGGAAATTGGCGGCGCTGGTCAGGATGCGCGCGATGCCGCGAATCTCCGGGATGGGCGGATCGTTTGGGTGCAGCGCCATCTGCACGCTCAGCTTTTCCGCCTCCGGAATTACCGCCTTCTGGAAATACTCGATGTTCCGCCACATCTGCGCTTCGCTCACCCGGCCGTATTTTGTGAGGCCTTTCGCTTCCTCCACGCGATCGTCGAACACCATGGCCAGCGCGCCGCCGCGACCCGGATAATCTACGCTCGTGCGGACCCAGCCCAACTCCGCGAC
Source organism: Terriglobia bacterium (assembly GCA_050745245.1). GTDB lineage: Bacteria > Acidobacteriota > Terriglobia > UBA7540 > UBA7540 > RH2-MAG17b. Next base: position 1,327 of record JBOGJW010000332.1, read on the forward strand.
AAAACCATAACACACCATCCGAATGCCCGCCTGGCTAAGCGCGCTAAGGGCGGCGATGTAGTTCTCGATCTGCTCGTCGCGACCGGGAAGGCCGAGCACGATTTTATCGGTGGCGACCGGGTGGTTCTCAACACCGGCGACGGTGATGCCCACCGCGTCAAAATCAGCCTTAATCCGTGCTACGCTCTCGGGATAACGGCTGCGCGGAACCTGGTTGAGCGCCTCAATCACGCTGGTGATGGCGTGAGACACCCCCATCTGCCGCGCCAGGTTGATCATGTGGCGCTCGCCCGGCGCAAGCATCAGGGCCAGCTTGATTCTTTCTTCGCTCGCATCACTGCGTGAGCGAGCTTTTAATGCGCGAGGCGCCGCGGCGCCCGACAATGCCGAAGCTGCCAGCGTCGCCAGTAATTCCCGCCGCTTAAGTTTGGACACCAACGTCTCCAGTCTCTACTCGCAGTTGCCGGATGCGATCGCGCAGGTGCGCCGCAAGCCGAGCGTGCGCGGGGCCGGCATACAGATTATTTCTTTCGAGCGGATCGTTTTCCAGGTCGTACAGCTCAAAGATTCCCTTCTCCCAAAAGTGAATCAGCTTGTAACGATCCGTTCGCACGCCGCGGTGCTTTGGAACCATGTCGGGCGCCGGGTACTCGTAGTATTCGTACAGCCAATCCTCCCGCCAGCGCGCAGGCGCGCCGCCTTTGAGGAACGGTACCAGGCTGCGCCCCTGCATTCGCGCCGGCACATTGAGACCAGCAAGCTCCAGGATTGTGGACGCGATATCGAGGTTCAGCGCCATCTCGCGGCGACGGCCGGGGCGGATCAGCCGCGGGTAACGGATCGCCAGCGGGACGCGGATTGAGGGCTCGTACATGAATCGCTTGTCATAAAAACGCCACTCGCCCAGAAAGTAGCCGTGGTCCGCGCTCATAAGAATCACCGTGTCATCCATGACGCCCATTTGCTCTAGCTTTTCGAACACCCGGCGCATGCAGTCATCATTGGTCACCACGCCCACGTAGTGATCCTTCACAACCTCCTCAAGCGAACGCGCGGCGTCGCCGGCGAATACGGTAGTTCCGATCTTATTCGTAGTGTTGTGAAAAAAGCGCGGCTTTCCGGGATAGCCCTTCAGGTCATCGTCAAAGGTCGCGGGCTTGGGAATCTGAACGCCGTCGTACAAATCCAGAAAGCGCCGCGGCCGGTAGAACGGCCCGTGCGGCGCGATAAACCACAGGAAAAGGCAAAACGGCTTTTTGTGCTCCTGATTCAACCATTCGAGCGCGCGGTCGGTGAGCAGGTCGTCGACGTATCCCTGATATGCGGCGGGCGGCTTGGCGATGCCCTTCGCGCTCTCCGTAATGACTGGGGCGTAGTAGTCGGCCGCGGCAGCCTCAATCCCGAAGTAGTAATCCCAATACCGCCTCGACGCGCCCTTGATGTGAACCTTGCCGATGAACGCCACCTCGTAGCCCGCCTCGCGCAGCAGATCCGCAAATGTAGGAATGCCGGGCGGCAGCTCGCGCCCTTCTTTTCCCGAATACTCCGCCGGGTGCGAAGCAGGAGCTCGCGCCGGGAGTTGCTTGTACGTGTCACCGTTATCGATGCAGCCGGTCGTGTGCGAATAGAGGCCGGTAAGAATGGTCGCGCGCGAGGGAAGACAAAGGGCGTTTATTACAAATGCGTTGGGGAAATACATCCCCTCGTTGACGATCCGGTCCAGGTGCGGAGTGGAGATGATGTTGTTGCCCGCGGCGCTCAGCTCGTCCGCCCTGACGCCCTCGCCCAGGTAGAAAACGAAATTGGGACGAGGAACATCCTTGCCCGCCGCGCCGGAGGGGAGCGCGGATGCCCCGATCGCAAGTCCGCCCAGCGCTTGCGCGCCGCTTTTCAGAAAATCGCGGCGTGACCGGCAGGAATTCTCAGACTCCGCGGCGCGGCCGGCGTGCATGTTTTCTGACATTTGAGAAGCCCTCGTTGCAGAGAGTGGCCCTCAACTTTACCGCGCACGCAGGCTAAGATACAAGGCAGAGACCAGAAGGCAGAAGGTGGAGAGCAGGCGTCAATCGGTGTTATGTCTCGTTGCGGCGCCCTCTACGTCGCTTCTAACCGCAATTTAAGGAAAATTTATGTAATCCTCTGTAGCAACAGCGAAACGACAAGGCGCTCCGTGCCGGCGCTTGAGCAGCACGGAGCGCACGGAGAGAATCGCGATGGGCGCTCAAGCGCGGTGCGGCTGCTCAGGGCCATCGAGAATAATTGTTACCTCATCCTGGCTTCTGCCGGCCCATTCAAGCAGGTCTCGCAATGTGGTTTTGTCCTCCGTCGGATATTCAAGAGGCAGCTCCCCCCGGTTGTTCAGATCCTCAAGGTAAGCCTTTCCGTCAGCACGGAGAAGGAGCAGGCCCAGAATGATGTTCAACTCGTGAACTGCTTCTTCCGGCTCGCGTCCCTTGAAGGTCTTCGGCAATTCAATGCTCCTGATCCATTTTTCGCTATCAGTTTGGAGTTGGAGAAGAAATGCGCGAAGGTTCGGATCCAGGCCCTCCAAGTTCATGCTCTTGAGGTCGGGGCGGGTAAGCATAAGCTTCATGTAGTTTACCCATGGCTCGACAATGGCCCATCCTATTACCCGGCGCATTTCGGGGTCGCGGTTCATCTCCTCGGCGATGGGCGGACTGATCCGGTAGTAGTATTTCCACAGGTCCTCGAAGAACTGGGTTCCCCAGCGAGTGCGGCGCAGCACGTTGTCACGGAAGCCTTGAAGGAATTCGACCTCCGGAGCGGACGCCGCGCCGTAGTAGGCGCTGGCGATGAAGCACCCTCCGCCTCCTCCGCCTCCGCCACCACTTCCTGGCTGGGTCAACTCGAATTGCGCGTACTGCCCGCAAGTAACCGTCAGCGTCTGGCTATTAAAGCCAGAGGACGTGGCGGTCATTGAGACAGAGGTGACGTCCGTAAGCGTGATGGTCGTGGGCGTTCCTGGGTAAGGCTGGTTAACGGGCTGCGAGTGGAGGCCGGCCCCGTCGGTCCATGTGACCGTGCCGGAGATCGGGTTCGCGCCCCCTGAAGACGCGGATGTGAGGCCTATCTGGGCTGTACAAGTTGGCATTCGATCACTCCTTTTAAGAATTTGAATGGGCTCAATCCGCCCCAATAGCGACGGTGTACCCGCCCACGACCGATCCGTTGACAACCTGCGCCAGGTGGACAACAAACCAGGGTTGCCGCGCCGCTTTCGGCACGGTGATTGAAAGGGTCGCGGTCGCTTCCTGGAGCGCTTTTAACTCGATGGCGTCTCCCAAGGCCGTAAAGTTTGCGGAAGCAACATCAAAGCGATTGGACGGCGCAACAATGGCCGACGAGCGAGTGATATGGCCTGCCTTGAGCCCGGTCAGCTTCAAAGCGTCATGTATTCCCTTCGACGGCAAGATGTGCTCAGCAGTATGCGCGGAACGCTCTACAATCAGCGCCGCCCGCTGCGCCCATAACCGATTGTCGGCAGGTGAAGCAACACGCACGGCGTTGATCGGTCCGATGAGCGACGGGCGCGCCGGGAACCTGTTGGCAGCCACGGCCGCGTCCGCTCGCCATGATCCTGCGGCCATCACCTGGACCAGCGAAGAGGCTGGCGCAAGGTTCACGAGCCTCAAATGAACCGGGATTTCAGCGCCGCTCCCGGCTTCAAGCACCGTAAGATTGCGCTGGCCCGTGTGACGGTCTGCGACGGGGTTCGCGGGTACGGTAGGGACGTCGCCTTGAAGCAGCGCAGAACAGGTAGCCAGCAGGCACGCGTGCAGGTTACCTTTGGTGACGGGTGGGACCCAGGGGACCGGACAGGCTACGTTTGTGGCGCTGAGCGGCCCTACTGTGGTCCACGCTGTTCCGATGAGCTCCGGCGCCGAGGGCGGGATGCCCAGCGACGGGGCAATAAAGAAGAAATCCACGCGAACGGGCGCCGCCATGATGGACCCCAGGTTCCATACTCGAGCGAACACGTTCGCCGGATGGCCGCCAACCGGATTCCCGTACTGGTCGCCGCCGGTCAGCCAAATGTCAGGCGATTCCCAGAACACATCGCTCCCGGGAATAGGGCGCGCGCCAAGATCAGCCGAGTCGTAGCGAATCAGCAGCCAAGTCCCGAGCTGCGGTACCGGCCCAGGAAGCCCGCCGCCGCCCCCTGCGCCGCCCGTTCCACCGCCGCCAGGTTTCCCGGGGCCGCCGCCCGCGCCCCCGCCGCGAGGCTGCCCGTGGCACGAGCATTGGCAACTACAATCGCAGCCGCAGCATTGGCACTTCGACATGCAACCTCAGTTCTCTGCCTCGATGTCCGTCAGCGGAACGGTGTAGGGCCCGGTCAGCGCCCAAGTTTTCCAGCCGATGCTACGATCGCCATCCAAATTCCAGTTCGGCAGTGGCGCTGGCGCGGCATTGATAACCTTTAATGCGTTCTGCACCGCAGGCCCGAAGGACGCCGGGCTCCCGCCGATCCCGGCGTCATAGTGCGCCGGGGCGGTGAGAATCGATGCGGTTCCGGGGTTGCGCGTGTTGTCATCGACAATCGCCGACGGCCACTTGCCATCGAGCTCCCAGGGAGGCACTCGCAGTAGCGGGGTCTCGATGGCCCCGTTATCAGGATAGTCGGTCCAGCTTGCGGTCTCAGCCGCGCCCGGCTGAGACGAAAACAAATTTGCGAATAGCGTCGTAGGGTCGGTTCCCCAAGGGATCCAGGGCTGGAGCATGGAACGCAATACCCGGCTCTGGCAAGTCTTGGCGCTCGACATGTACGAAACGCTGAAGGGACCGAAGGCAAGGGAGGTCCAGCTCGAGATGTCGAGGTCAGCCGAATACGGATGCTGCAACCCGGCAAGCACCGTCACCTGGTGCAGGTCCTTCAGCGCGTTGTACATAAACTGATTGACCCAGTACAACTGGCATTCGAGCTCTCCCCAGTTGAGCTCCTTCACTCCCTGCGCGATCTCCAGGATACCGGCAACGACCGCACCTGCGCCCGCACCGTACGTGAAAATGCTGGCCACGACCCCCAGAATCGCGAGAATTACGCCGCAAACAATCTTGCCTGCGTCCGGGCTTTGCTCTGGCGTTGGCTGGAGGTTGCTGGGTGAGCCCAGGCCCGGCGTCGACGAAGCCGCCTGGCTCGAATACTGGCTCCCATTGCAAGAAGGGTCGGGAGGAGTCGGAGCCGCCGGCGGGAGGCAGCCAATAACCTGGCCGGAAGTCTGGAACCACAAGACAAGCCAAGTCATCAGGTAGCCGATCTGAAGACCCTCTTGGGTGAATAACGGCGCGGCACCGCCCGCAAGGTCCTTGGCGTATGCCTGCTGCCAGGTCTGGACCCAGAAATCGGCGAATTCCGGCGGTAGCGGTGGAGAGAGCAACCCGGAGCTGCCGCCTGAACTGAGCAGCGGCGTGGCGGGACCATTGGGGTTCCCGACATAATTCTGAACCACTGCTTGCGCTACGGTGAGCCCGTCGAGCGCGCCCCCGGTTACGTCGATCCACTGGTGCAGTGATGCGTTGCACAAAGACGGCCACGAGGCATAGTCGGTCACGCCGGCAGTGGGAGCATTGGGGAAAACGGGATTGCCATCGTCACCGAGCGTTGCTCCGGAGTCGTAAAAGCCCCACACCCATGCATCAACAAAATTGCTCACCCATCGCGAACGCCACCAGTACGTCCGATACGCAGATCCGATGATCGAGTTGACAAAATCGCTTCCCGATACCAGCGCCGAGTAGGCCGCCTGCCAGCCGAGCGCGTACGAAATAAACCGGGCATCCCCCGACGTCCGTGCGCCGCTCAGCAGCGCGGCCGCGAAATCGCCCGGCCGCTTCCAATGCAACCATTCCCTGCCGGTCCATGCGCCCGGTTCTGATTGGAACTGGGTGCTGTTAATCAAGGGACCGGTGCCGATGAGGGCGCCGAGAGGCTTCAGGTTATTGACATCAGTAAGCGTGCTGACAGCGGTGGTGAGGTTTTGAATATAAGTTGTGAGATTGTTGAGCGCGCCGCTCTTCTGTAGCGCCCGAAGACCGTCAAAGTCCTGGTTATCAACCAGGCTCTGGACCTGAGCCAGAAGGCTTTGTAGCGCCTGCAGAGTTGGGATTAGACCCGGTGCGGCAGCGGTTCCCATCGTCAGACTGAGAATCTGCTGCCATAGCGCGCAGTAAGGCGTAATTAGGTTCGTCTGTCCACTGGTTGCGTTGGCTCCGGCCGGAACAAAGTCTCCGACGGCCGGTCCCAGCGCCCCGAACATGAACCAAGCCTTATCGATGGCCACTCCGTCGTATTCAGCCGGCTGGCCAAGCTGCGCTAAAACACGCTCGGCAACGACTAACCTGGTCGCAAGTCCAGGCATCATTTACCTTTCGTCCGACCCGCTCGAATCCCAAAGCCGAGCGAGAAGGCCACAGCGGTTCCCGCCAAGACTTTCGGCGCAATCTGACTCGTCTCTTGAGGCCGTCAGGCGGCCGCACTCAGCCGACCTTGCGACCGCTAAGCGCAATTGCCGAAAAAAAACTTAATTGTAAGTGATATAAGTTCGACCGAACGTCAACAGCTTGGTCTCATTGATCGTAGCTGTCAAGTACAATTTGAGACAATCGGTAATATCTCCGCGTCGAGCGCGTAGAGGGGACTTTATGTCGCCATTTTTTGGGCTGGCCTTTAGCGCCTTCGGCCCCGAAAGCTCATGAAAAATGGCTCCGCTCCCGGCCCCAGCCCCGTCGCTTTGTATCAGGGCACGACTTCAGTCGTGCCGATCCGGAACGCAATACAAGCCTGGCTTTAGCCGCTGCTCCGGCGCTGCTACAACAGGGGCTGAAGCCCGTTCCCTTTCGGCGGCTCTACGGCACGACTGAAGTCGTGCCCTGATACCTGAATCCGGCACACTTCCGGAACCCCTAAATGCGCCGAATTCAGGTGATACACAGCACCACCTGCGCGAATTACCTGCTGCCCCTCAAAGCAGCCGGGCTGCGGCTTCATCCAGGTACCACTCGGCCGGCTTCTCGGCGGGCTCGACCAGTTGGGCGGGAAGTTGAGGAGCAGGGCCGGAGGGCCGGAGTACGTCTGCCAGGACGTGAGCTTTGTCCTCGCCCGCCACCAGGAAAATCACCCTGGCCGCCGCGTTCAGCACCGGAAGCGTGAGCGTGAGCCGCCACATGCCGAGCTTTTCTACCCAGTTCGGGCAGACCGCCCGTCTTCGCTCGTTCAGTGCGGCCGTGCCGGGAAAAAGCGACGCCGTGTGGCCGTCGGGACCCATCCCGAGAAGCGCAAGGTCGAGGCGTGGCCACTCATCGGGCGCCGACGGCAGCGTCTTTCGAAGATCCTCGGCGTAGGCGGCCGCCGCGGCCTCGCGGTCCGGCTGCTCGGCAGCCATGCGATGGAAGTTACCGCCCGGTATCCGGCTGAGCAGCGATTCGTAAATCATGCGGTAGTTGCTGTGTGGGTCGTCGGGAGGCACGCACCGCTCGTCCACCTGAAACATCTGGACGCGCTCCCACGGAACGACGGACAAGAACTCAGGCGTGGCAAGAAACTCGTAGAAACGCTTGGGGGTGTGGCCGCCCGAGAGCGCCGTGCTGAAAAGGCCGCGAGCCTGCGCGTCCTCGCGTGCGGCGCGTGAAAACTGAACCGCAGCTTCGCGGCTGAGGCCGTCAAGGTTTTTGAAGATCCGGATTACCGGGATGGGCATAGGAGAAGAGAGTTGAACCTGGCGCGGCCCTCCAAATCTCAAATTTCAGATTTCAAATCCCAAGACCTCAAATTCAAGATTCCGAAGCGCAGGACGGCGCAGAGAGAACCTCTTGCCGCCAATCGAAGATTGCGATGAATTCTCGCCGATTACCAGTTGCTGCCGCCTCCCCAAAGACCCGCGGCGAGGTAACGCACTCGCCGCGGCTGCCGGGTGCTTGTCACCTGTCACTCGTCACTGCTTTTCACAGCTCTTGCCACTTGCGGCCATCCCGCTCGATAAAGGCGTCGGCCTCGGGAGGGCCCCAGGTGCCTGCCTCGTAGAATGACAGACCCTTTCTCCCGTCCTCCTTCCACCGATTGAGCACCGGCGTCACGAGCTCCCAGGCGAGGTCGACGAAGTCGGCGCGCGTGAAGAGCATCGGGTCGCCGATCATGCAGTCGAGCAGCAGCGTCTCATACGCGGTGGTAGGCGCTGCGGCGCCAAAAGCGTCTTCATAGCGGAATTCCATTGTTACCGGCTGAATCTTCATCGTGGTTCCGGGAATCTTCGCGTTGAACATCAGGGACATGCCCTCATTCGGCTGGATGTGAATCTTGAGCTGGTTCGGCTCAATCGAAGTGGTTCCCGTCCCGCGGAACAGCAAGTGCGGCGCGCGCCGGAAGTTGATCGTGATCTCCGTGATGCGCTTGGGCAGCCGTTTTCCGGCGCGAAGATAGAACGGCACGTCCGCCCAGCGCCAGTTATCGATCGCGAGCTTCAGCGCCGCGTAAGTCTCCGTCGTCGATTGCGGGGAGACTTTAGGCTCGGCGCGATAGGCAGGCAGCTTCTGCCCGTCCGTCCAGCCTTCCACGTACTGCCCTCGCACCGCGAACTCGCTGATCCGGTCGAGCGGGATAGGCCGCACGGCGCGCATCACCTTCGATTTTTCGTCGCGCACCGCCGCCGAATCAAAGATGGCCGGCGGCTCCATCGTGATCAGGCTGAGCAGCGAGAGCACGTGGTTCTGGATCATGTCGCGCACCAGACCGGCTTCTTCGTAGTAGGCGCCGCGGTTTTCGATGCCGATCTCCTCGGCTACCGCGATCTGCACGTGGTCGATGTAGCGCCGGTTCCAGAAGGGCTCGAAGATACCGTTACCGAACCTGAAGACGAGCAGGTTCTGAACCGTCTCCTTGCCCAGGTAATGATCGATGCGGTAGACCTGATCCTCTTTGAAGACGCTGGTCACGATGCGGTTAAGCTCGCGCGCGGATTCAAGGTCGCGCCCGAAGGGTTTTTCGATGACGATGCGCGTCCAGGATTCGCCCTCGTGCTCGGGCTGCGCAAGCCCGGCGGCGCCCAGGTGCTGCACGATCACCGGGAAGAAGCTGGGCGGCGTCGCTAGGTAAAATAGCCGGTTTCCGCCCGTGCCGCGCTGCGTGTCAAGTTTTTTCAGCAGGGTTTTGAGCTGGTTGTAAGCGGCGGGATCGCCGAAATCGTCGGCGATGTAGTGAACGTCCTTCGTGAATTTCTCGACGGCCTCGTGGTCGGAGTCGGGAACGTTCAGGTACTTTTTCACGGCCTTCTGCATCTTTTCGCGGAAGCTCTCGTTGGTGTAGGGCGTCTTCGCGCAGCCGATCACCGAAAATCCGTCGGGAAGCAAGCCCGCCCGCGAAAGATAGTAGAGCGCCGGCACCAGCTTGCGCTCCGTCAGGTCGCCGGAGGCGCCAAAGATCACCATCGCGCACGGAGCAGGAACCCGGTGCGCACCCTTCCGCTCCGTGGCAGGTTGTGTCGCTTCAATGATTTCGGGCATCGGTGAATTCTCCAACGACTCCGCGCTACCGGCTCTTCAGCAGCTCGTGCGCCATTTTCACCACGTTCTCCTTCGTGAATCCAAACTTCTCCGCCAGCACCTTGTAAGGCGCGGACGCTCCGAAGTGGTTCATCCCCAGCACCGCGCCGAGCGGGCCGACATAGCGCTCCCAACCGAACGGCGAAGCGGCTTCGATGGCAAGCCGAGCGGCGAAGCGCGCGGGGAACACCTCATTCCGGTAACTCTCCGGCTGCTTTTCGAACAGTTCCCAGCTTGGCATGCTGGCGAGGCGGGCGGCAATGCCTTCGGACTTTAGCTGCTCGAATCCCTCAGCCGCCAGGGAGACCTCCGAGCCGGAAGCGACCAGCAGAATGCCCGGTTCCTTACCCGGCGCGTCCGCCATGACGTAGGCGCCGCGTTCAAGGCCGGCGGCGGCGGCATAGCGTGCGCGATCGATCACCGGCAGCTTCTGGCGGGTTAGTACGAGCGCGACCGGCCCGTCGCGATGCTCAATCGCAACGCGCCACGCCTCGGCGGTTTCGTTCGCGTCGGCCGGACGGATCAGGCAGAGGTTTGGCATCGCCCGCAGCGAGGGGATTTGCTCGATCGGTTGATGCGTAGGCCCATCCTCGCCCAAGAACACGCTATCGTGGGTGAAGACGAAAATCGAGTGCGCGCGCATCAGCGCCGCCAGGCGGATCGCCGGCCGCATGTAATCCGAGAAGTTGAAAAACGTCGCGCAGTAGGCAATCAGGCCGCTCAGCGCCAGACCGTTTGTGGCCGCCGCCATCGCGTGCTCCCGCACGCCGAAATGAAGATTGCGGCCGCCGTAATGTCCCTTCTGAAAATCGCCCATGTCCTTCAGGTAGGTATCGGTTGAGGGGTTCAGGTCCGCCGAGCCGCCGATCAGAAACGGCAGGCTGGGGGCAATCGCATTCAGCACCTTCCCGGAAGCCTGGCGCGTGGCCAGAGGGCCATCGGAGGGGCTGAATCCGGGAATTTTGGTTTTCCAGCCTTCGGCGATTTCGCCGTTCACGAAGCGGTCCCACTCGGCCGCGTTTTGCGGATAGGTCCGCTGGTAGCCCTCCAGCCGCTGCTTCCAGTCGTGCTCCAGCTTTGCGCCGCGGTCGACCGCCTGGCGGAAGTGCGCGAGCGCCTGCGGTGGAATATAAAACGTGGGCTCGAGCGGCCAGTCCAGATTCTGCTTAGTCAGCTTTACCTCCTCCTCGCCGAGCGGATTCCCGTGGGCGAGGTAAGTGTCATGCTTGTTCGGACTGCCATAGCCGATATGCGTTCGCACGTTGATCAGCGAAGGCCGGTCGCTCTGATTCACCGCCGCGCGGATCGCCTTATCGACCGCCCGCAGGTCATTGCCGTCGGCCACATCCTGCACAAACCAGCCGTAAGACTCGAAGCGCTTGCTCGTATCCTCGGTGAATGCCCACTCCGTCGGGCCTTCGAGCGACACATGGTTGTTGTCGTACAGGTAGATCATATTGCTCAGGCCCAGGTGGCCGGCTAGCGAAGCTGCTTCCGCGGAGACGCCCTCCATGATGTCCCCATCGCTGACCAGCGCGTAAATACGGTAGTTCACGAGCTCGTGGCCGTCGCGATTGAAATGCGCGGCCAAGTATCGCTCCGCCATTGCCATGCCCACCGCGGTGCCGAAGCCCTGGCCCAGGGGCCCCGTCGTGGATTCGATTCCGGGCGCGATGCCGTATTCGGGATGTCCCGGCGTCTGGCTGCCATACTGCCGAAAGTGCTGAATCTGGTCCATCGAGAGATCGTAGCCGGTGAGGTGAAGCAGGCTGTAGAGCAGCATGCACCCGTGGCCGGCGGAAAGGACAAAGCGATCGCGGTCCGGCCAGTGCGGATTGCGAGGGTTGTACCTTAAGAAGCGAGTCCACAGAACGTAGGCCATGGCTGCCGCGCCCATCGGCAACCCCGGGTGGCCGGAATTTGCTTTCTCCACCGCGTCGACGGAGAGAAAGCGGATCGTATTAATGCAGAGCTGGTCGAGTTCGCTTGCGGAGAGAACTTGATTTCTGGCGGCAGCTTGGCTGGACAAAATCTCCTCCTGGCCGTTGAGTGCAGGGGGTGAGCAGCGCCAACATTGCGTCGGCTCAGCCCGCCTGGGTAGTGAATTGATTCCTCAGACTCCAAAATAATAATATACGCCTGCCACGCGCCGCCGAAAAACCTTGTGGTCCGCGCGGGAAAACCAACAGCCCCTCGCAAAGACGCCAAGGCGCAAAGAAGCGCAAAGTGGAGTTCTTCTCTTTTCTTTGCGTACCTTCGCGCCTTTGCGTGAGGCTCTTTGCTCGTCAACCAATTTATTCACAGCTTCTGACGCCGTGGGCTAAATTCTTCCGCCCGCTCGGCGGGCTCAGTTTATCGGCTAGTTTGAGCCACGGCACTATGAGATCCTTCGACACAAGCAGGTCCTTCGCTGCGCTCAGGATGACACAGGATGACATCGTTTGATTACGCATCGCCGCGATGCGCTACAATGTCTGTCTTCGTGAGCGAAAGGGGGACTTGCTTTTTAGCGCGATGCGATCCGGCTGCGTTATTCTATTTCATTCGATCTTCAAAGAGGACGCCTGATGAAACGTATTAGCTTTTTGTGTCTGCTTGCGGTCGTCTTGGGCCTCTCGACGTTCATCGGAACGGCAAGCTCAAAAACCAGACCAGGAGTAAAAATGAGCGAATTCGGAAAAATGCCCGACGGGCGCGCCGTCGCGTTGTACACGCTAACGAACGGGAAAGACATGGAGGTAGAGATCACGAACTATGGGGCGCGGATTGTCTCCATTGTCGTGCCGGACCGCCATGGACACCGGGACGACGTGGTCCTCGGGTTCGACAAATTGCAAGGTTATTTGGGCAAGGACCCCTACTTTGGCGCCACCGTTGGCCGCTATGCGAACCGGATTGCGAAGGGAGAATTTACGCTCGATGGAGTGCAGTATAGGCTCCCGATCAACGATGGTCCGAACAGCTTGCATGGCGGGACAGTGGGGTTCGACAAGAAGGTTTGGACGGCTCACGAGGCCTCCCAGAATCCGCCCTCGGTGGCGCTCTCCTATCTGAGCAAGAATGGCGAAGAAGGCTATCCCGGTGATCTTTCGGTCAAAGTCACCTTCACGCTGGCCGGCGATAACGAGCTGCGGATCGACTACACGGCCACCACGGACAAGGACACCGTGCTGAATCTAACCAACCATTCCTATTTCAATCTTTCCGGCCAGGGCAGCGGAAGCATTCTCAACGAGGAGCTGATGGCCAACGCGGACACCTTCACTCCCATCAATGCGAATCTGATCCCTACCGGCGAAATACGGAGCGTCGAAGGAACGCCGTTCGATTTCCGCAAGCTGACGCCCATCGGCGCGCGCATCAATGAGGATAACCAGCAGCTTAAATTCATGCGCGGCTACGACGTCAACCTCATCCTGAATCGCAAGGGGCCGGGATTGGTGCTGGCGGCGCGCGCGGTCGATCCGCACTCCGGCCGAGTGCTGGAGTGTCTCACCACGGAACCCGCCGTGCAGTTTTACACTGGTAATTTCCTGGACGGGACAATTCGCGGAAAAGGAGGGAAAACCTACGGATTCCGCTCCGCCTTCACGCTGGAGACTCAGCACTATCCGGATTCGCCCAATCACTCGAATTTTCCCTCGACCGAGATCAAACCCGGGCAGACCTATCGCCAGACAACGACTTTCAAATTCGGGACAATGAAGTAGGGACGTTTTTATTTCGCACGGGCTCTTATCGGGTGGGTATACATCGCACACCCTGCGAGGCGTGCGACCTTGGGAACCGCAGCCGGTTTTATAGCAACGGCGCTCTCACCTGCCGGCCTTTATTCCAATCATTGCGGCGATGGG
>JBOGJW010000333.1:0-5712 GCA_050745245.1 Terriglobia bacterium
TTCTATAACAGCCCGCCGCTTCCTCCGCCCGCTCCCCGAAGGCCGGTGCGGCGGTAAGCGAATGAGACGAATGAGACACAAAATAATGGATTGTTTTTTGCCAAGACAACCCGAAAAGTTATTGAAAACAACTCACATTAAAAATGGTTAATCAAAAGCAAACCCGAGCCCTAATGTCGAATGAACCCGAGCTTTTCGGCTGCTGCGGAGTAAATGTGGCGGCGGGTTTATCCCGCCAGCCCCACTGGCGGCGTAAAGCCGCCTCTACGCGCCCGAAACTGAGGCACTGCTCTGCGAGCTCACTTGCGGGGGCTTGGACGGCGTAAGGCCAAAATGCGACTCAGAATTCACCATTCGGCATTCATCATTCTCGCGGCGGCGATAACGCTTGCTGCCGCGGCTCCCGGAACTCCGGGCCGACGGGACCCGTTCAAGCTGCCTGCGCCGCCTGCGCCGGGAGCCCTGCGCCATGCGGCGGACGCGCCGCAGCGCCCGGCCGTCGTTCTGCCCCCAGGACCGCGCGGGCTGATTGTGAGCCAGCTCCGCCTCGAAGGGGTAGTCTCGGAAAATGCGGGGGGGGAGATGATCGCGGTGGTAACGAATGGCACGGACCGGGCCTATTTTCTTCGCGACGGCGAGGAGCTTTACGACGGAGCTGTACGGCGGATTACGCCCGGCGCCGTCTATTTCACGGAGCGGCTGAAGAGCGCCGGCGGCCGCGACGTCGAAGTGGTGAAGAGGCTCGCGCCGGCCTCAGGAGAACTGCGATGAGTGCGAAGACGATTGCGGCTGTTTCGGGAGCATTTATTCTTCTGGTCTGTATGCACGTGCCGGCGGGCCATGTAACCGCCGGGCAAGCGGGCTGGGCGCCTCGCGCCGTGCCTGCGGCTCTGCATTCCGGACCCTCCGTAGCCGCAGCTCCTGCGGCGGAGCTTCCCGCGATTTCCGCGGCTCCCGTTGAGGTGGCGCAAGATCTTCCGGCCCAGCTCGCCGGCGTTTCGATCGACCAGACGGCTGGTGGCGCGGCCGTGATCAACATCAAGACGACCGAGCCTGTGCAGTTCAAGCCCTTCATCCTGCGCAAACCCGCGCGTCTGGTGATTGACCTTGAGGGCGCGGAAGCGCGCCGCCCGGAGCGGATCGCGCCCGCGCAGGCCGGCGTCCTGAAAGACGTTCGCCTGGCGCAGTTCAGCGTGAAGCCCGCGCGGGTGGTAAGAGTAGTGGCGGATCTCACGGCAGAGCGCCCCTTCCAGATCGAGTCGCAGCCCACCGGAGTGCGCGTGCGAATCGACTCGAATGAGATAAAGGCAGATTCTTCGCTGCCGCTCAGGATGACACCCAAACCGGAGCGGGTAGCGCAGACCTCCGTTTCTGAGGTCTGCGGCGTTTCGTCGAAATGCGGTTCAAAAACCGCAGACCTGAAAAGCGCAGGTCCGCGCTACAGCGCCGCGCCCGCGATTGCAGCGACCGCCCGCCCGCTTCCGGCGGCGAAGCTGATCGCTGCTGCTTTGACTCCGGAGTTTCCGCCCCAACCGGTTGCCAGCATACAGCCGGTCGCGATGGAAACAACATCCGATGCCGCGTCGCTGAACAGCCAGTTAAGCCAATCCGGCGGCATCGTCACCACGCCTTTTTATACGAAGCAAAAATACACCGGCAAACTTATTTCTCTTGACCTCCGAGACGTGGACATTCGGGATTTCTTCCGGCTGATTCACCAGGTGAGCGGGTTGAACATCGTAGTGGATTCGGACGTCAGCGGAAAGATCACGATGGTGATGGACGACGTCCCCTGGGACCAGGCGCTGGCGATTGCGCTGAAGGATAACGGGCTTGGCTCGCGGCTGGAAGGCGGCGTGCTGCGGATCGCCAAGGTCAGCACGCTGCTCAATGAGGCGAAAGCCCAGGCAGACGCCCGTGCCGTAAACCTCGAGGCCGAGCCGCTGGTAACGGTGGTGCGGCTGCTCAGATATGCGCGCGCGGCTGACCTGCTTCCCGGCCAGGCGGGCGCCATGGGCGGTCCCCAGGGCGGCGCGCCGATGATAATTCCCGGCGTAGTCACCATACTCACCGGCCTGAAAGGGGTTATCAGCCCCGACGGCAAGGTGATGTCCGATCCGCGCGACAACGCCGTGATCATCACCGACCATCGCTCGCAGATTCCCATCATCGAAGCCGTCATCGACAAGCTCGATACGAAGTCGAAGCAGGTGTCGATCCAGGTGCGCGTAATTCTGGCGAGCGCGGATTTTACCCGCACGCTCTCCGCCGTGCTGAGCGGCGCCTTCCAGAGCGCGCGAGGGCATACGGGCGCGGCGGGCGGCACCGGAAACGGAATCGTGGCCATCGCGCCGACGAGCAGTCCTCTGCCGCTGCTGGGCGCGGTGACGCAGCCCGCCTCGGTCGCCTCAACGGGATTCGGCGCCTTCTCGATCACCACGCAGGCGGCGCGCTACGCGATTAACGCCGCGATTAACGCGGCCGAATCGCACGACCAGGCTCGCACGATCTCGCGGCCGACCATCGTGACCCAGAACAACGTGCGCGGCGAAGTTCAGCAGGGCGTGCAGATTCCCATCCAAACCGACATCAACAACACGATTGCCGTGCAGTACGTCAACGCAACGCTTCAACTTTCCGTCACGCCGCAGGTGACCCAAGACGGCAAAGTCTTCCTGAACATCTACGTGAACAACGCCTCGGTTGGGACGCTCAGCACGATCGTCGGGCCGTCCATCAACACTCAGGAAGCCACCACGCAGGTCCTGGTCCCCGATGGCGGCACGGTGGTGTTCGGCGGCATCACGGTTACGACCAGGTCGAGATCGGCCGCCTACGTTCCGCTCATCGGAAATATCCCGATCCTCGGCAACCTCTTCAAATCAAGCCAAGTCAACGATCAGAACCAGGAGCTCCTCTTCTTCGTCTCGCCCACCATCCTGCCGGGATAGACCGGCGTCACGCGCAGATTCGAAAATGCAGTGGTAAGGCGGTGTATCAGGGCACGACTTTAGTCGTGCCGTAGAGCCGCCGAAAGGTAACGGGCTTTAGCCCCTGTGATAGCAGCACCAAAGCAGCAGCGGCTAAAGCCGGGCTTATTGCGCTCTGAGGCGGCACGACTGAACTCGTACCCTAAA
The DNA here is from genome assembly GCA_050745245.1 of Terriglobia bacterium. Lineage (GTDB taxonomy): Bacteria > Acidobacteriota > Terriglobia > UBA7540 > UBA7540 > RH2-MAG17b. Next base: position 3,138 of record JBOGJW010000333.1, read on the forward strand.
TATAAAGCACCCGCTTTGGTCGGACCTCAGAGCCGTTCTCATGACTTCTCCCGGGCCGAAGCGCCTGCATGGCAGCTTAGAAAAATGCGGCGGGCGCGCCGCCCTCGAATCGATACCGGGGCCGTATAATAGAGGCTGACCAACCCTCTATCGGAAGGAAACGGCCAATGGTTCGAAGTCCGCTCATCGAGATTCAGCCGGCCGCCCAGGCGGCCACGGCGGAATATCATGGAGCGCTCCTCCCCGCCTTCTATTCCAACGCGGTAGCGGAGCACCAGGCAGTAAGAAGCGCTGCCGGGTTGTTCGACTTCTCGTTCCGCGCGCAATTCTCGGCCTCCGGCGCCGATCGCCTTCGATTCATTCACGGAATGGTTTCGAACGACGTGAAAAGTCTCACGCCGGGCCAGGGCGTCTACGCCACAATCCTCGATGTGCGCGGGCACATCCTAGCGGACCTCCGAATTTACTGCTGTGAGGACCGCCTGCTGCTGGAAACCGATGCGGACCTAATCGAGAAGGCGCTGGCGACGCTGAGCCACTACAACATCGGCGGAAGAGTGCCGCTGGAGCGCCTGGACCGAGCCGCGCTGGCGATTGAAGGCCCGGCCTCTGGGCGAATCCTGGGGGAGGCGTTGCGCGTTCCGCCGCCCGGGCCGGAGCAGTACACGCACCGCGAAGCGCAAATCGAAGGAATCGACTTGCGCGTCGTCCGCGCCAGCATGACGGGTGAGGCGGGTTACGAAATCTGGGCGCCGCCCGCAAAAGTGAAGGGCCTTTGGCGCTTGCTGCTGGACCGCGGGCGTGCGTTCGGCCTGCAGCCTTGCGGCTGGCGTGCGCTGGAGACACTGAGAATTGAGGCGGGAATTCCGGTGTACGGCTCCGAGTTGGGAGAGGACACGCTGCCGCTGGAGGCGGGGTTGACCAGCGCGTTGAGCTTCAACAAGGGCTGCTACATCGGCCAGGAGATCGTGGAGCGCGCGCGCAGCCGGGGCCGGGTGAACTGGACGCTTGCCGGCCTGACGCTGGAATCCGGGGGAGCGCCCACACCGGGAGAAAAGGTTTCGAGCGGCGGCAAAGACGCAGGTGAAATCACTAGCGCGTGCTAGTCGCCTACGCTGGGAAAAGCGATCGCGCTTGCTTATCTGCGGCGAGAGGCGTCAGACCCGGGCACTCGCGTTTCGCTCGCTTCAGGCGCAGAGGCGGTCGTCACGGCGCTGCCGTTCCATCAATCTCCGCGCCTGGCACCCGGGCGCGGTGGTGTCGAAAACAATAGCTTGACAACGCCGACGCCATTATAGAAGGTCCGCGGCTTGTACTGTAGCGGCGGGTTCATCCCGCCAATCTGAAAATGGCGGCCTAAAGCCGCCTCTACGAGCCTGCCCTGAGTGGAGCGAAGGGTCCGCGGCTTGTCCCCGAGTTCCCGGTGAAAGGCCGTGGACCTCGACAGCGGAGGTGGGCGCTACTCCGCAAGCCGCAGGGTTTCCGGAAGCGGGAGAGTCTGCGTTACCGGCTGTGCCTGAACATGAAGCCCGCGGCACAGAAACCGTGCCGTGGCTACCCCTCTTCCTTCACAACTGCCTGTTTGGGTACGCATCAACGATGCGCGGATGCCGCGGTCAAAATTCTCGAACTGGTGCGGGCCTTCGCATCGGGCGCTAAGCTCACGGATCGTTCTATCTTGTTCGGTTTCAGGCTTCATCCACACCACGATGGTACGTTACTTTCGGTAGGCATCGGAAGTATATCCAGTTTGAATTTATTGCCCCCAGATCGGTCGCAGGATGCTGAGCGCATAATGTTCTGCCCAGCATCTCAAATCATCATCCTCTACGATGATCCACTGTACGAGGCAGTTTTCGCTAAGCCAAGCCTGTGCCTTGGGCCTATTCTCGCGGTTGGCACCCTCTGGCAGGCCGAGTTGTCGCTTGGCGACCTTATCAACAAGATCACTCCCTGCGCCCCTACCTCCGCCCCAAAAGTGCTGATCCCAAACACGGCTGCGTAATCCTTCGGATGCCGTGTGGGAGCGTCCGACGTGTAGATATTTGACTGGGCCTGAACCGTTTTTCTGCATAATCACATACAATCCATGCTTTGTCGGCAGGTGCGACTTTATGTTGTCGTCAAAGGGATGTGCTGGAGCATTCAGTAGCTTTTCAAGGATGATTGCACAATCGGTTCTGTGATGTTCAAGCATTTGGTTCACTTCTATTCTAAATGTCACGCCGCTTGCTTCTCATTCCGCGAACTCAATGGCTTCAAGATGGACCTCTGTGGCAGTGTAGGTGAACAAGATGCGAATCGACGGGGCGTCGGGATAGACATAGGTAGTCACCATACAGTCGTGGGTGCCGGGAGTTTTCTCGAACACTTTTGGAGGTTTTGCAAGCCCATATTCGATACCGGCCAGCACTTCTTCTATCCTCCGATGCGTGATCGCAAGGTCCTCTAGATGATAGTTCTCTAAATAACTAGTCAATGATGGTTTCGTCCATCTTGTACTTCCAGTGAAAGATCACGGGGTGAGCATTCAGCTCTTCAAAGTACAGATGGAGGCGGTCAATCAATTCCTGCT
>JBOGJW010000334.1:0-3004 GCA_050745245.1 Terriglobia bacterium
ACCTGGAGCTGGTGGACGTGCGCCGGATTCTGGAGGAAGCGATCCTGCTCTCTTCCCCCGCCCTGGACCTCCGAAAAATCAAGGTGCACGCGTCCTTCCCGCCGGAGAATCCCCGCATCTATGGTGACGTGGGCTATCTGCAGCATGTTTTTCTGAACCTGATCAACAACAGCATGGATGCGATGCCGCGTGGCGGATGGTTGCGCCTCGCGCTGATCTATCCCGCGGACGCGGACGGCAGGAGCCTGGCCGTGGAAGTGAGCGATACGGGCGAAGGCATCGCGCCGGAGCACCTGGACCGCATCTTCGAGCCGATGTTCACGACCAAGCGCGTGGGAACGGGGGCGGGGCTCGGTCTTGCCATTTGCGATCAGATCGTGCGGCAGCACGGTGGCGCCATCGAGGTGGAAAGCCAGCCGGGGCTTGGAAGCCGCTTCCGGATTACGCTGCCGCTCGACTGCCGCGAGAAGGCCGAACCCGCCCTGGCGGCGATGAGCACGGCGTAGCGGCGGGTTTATCCCGCCAGGGCGAACATGGCGGCATAAAGCCGCCTCTGCGCGCCCGAACGTAGCGGCGGGTTTATCCCGCCAACCGCAAGTATGGCACCACCAGGAGTAACATCAGGAATATGGCGGAAGCAGGCACTTCGGGCATTCTCGTGGTGGATGACGACCAGGACACGCAGGATTTACTGCGTGAGGTTCTGAGCGAAGGCGGCTATCGCGTCGTCACCTCCGGCAGCGGCGAGGAGGCGCTGAAAATCGGCGAGAGGGAGAGCTTCGACGTCATTATCAGCGACATCAGGCTTGGCCCGAATCTGAACGGCCTCGACGTGCTTCGCGCGTACAAATCCATTCAGCCCGACTCGGAAGTGATCCTGATCACCGCTTTCGGGTCTATGGAAACGGCCATCGAGGCGGTGAAGGCCGGCGCATTCGATTACATCTCGAAACCGTTCAAGATTGATGAAGTGCTGCTGCAGGTGAGCCGCGCGCTGGAAAACCGCAGCCTGCTGCGCGAAAACCGGAACCTGAAGCGGCAGCTCGGCGGCCCGGCGCAGCACCCCAGCCTCGTCGGCCGCAGCCCTGGCATGCTCGAAGTCTATAAGAAGATCGCCATGGTGGCTGACTCGCGCTGCACGGTGCTGATCTACGGCGAAAGCGGCACAGGAAAGGAGCTGGTTGCGCGGGCCATTCATGGCAACGGGCCGCGCGCCGCCCAGCGCTTCTTCGCCGTGAACTGCGGAGCGCTGGCCGAGCCGCTGCTCGAGAGCGAGCTCTTTGGCCACGCGCGGGGCTCATTCACCGGTGCGTTTGAGAACAAGCGCGGCATTCTTGAGGAGGCGAGCGGCGGCACTGTATTCCTGGACGAGGTTTCGGAGATGAGCGCCGCGCTGCAAGTAAAGCTGCTGCGCACCATCGAAGAGTTGGAGGTGCGGAGGATCGGCAGCAATCAGACCATCAAAATCGACCTTCGCTTCATCGCCGCGAGCAACTGCATGCTGGCGCAGCGCGTCGAAGAGGGCAAGTTCCGCTCGGATCTCTACTACCGGTTGCGCGTGGTCGAGATCGACCTTCCGCCGCTGCGGGACCGGCGCGAGGATATTCCTCTGCTCGTCGAATATTTCCTGAAGCGATTTGGCCGCGAGCGTAACCGCACCCTCTCGGTCTCGGGACCGGCGCGCTCAATCTTGATGAGCTACCGCTGGCCTGGAAACGTCCGCGAGCTGGAGAACTGCCTGGAAGCGGCGGCGGCGCTCAGCCGCTCGGGCGCGATCACGCCGGAGGACTTGCCGGCCAAGCTGAAGCCTGAAAACCGGAGGGACCAAAGCGTGGACCACCTCCACGCGGACCTGCCGTCGCTCGACGAACTTGAAAAGCGCTACCTCGCGCACGTCCTCAAGGTGACGCAGGATAACAAGGCGCGCGCCGCCGGCATCCTGGGCATCAATCGAAAAACGCTTTACCGGATGGCCCAGCGCTTTAAGCTGCCGATCTGAGGGCGCGACATGAAATACACCTACATCGCGAAATCCTTCGCTAAGCACGTGCTCTCGGGCTTCAACACGCCCTATATGGTGATGTTCGAGACCACGCTGATGTGCAACATGTTCTGTGGCTATTGCATTTTTGGCGAAGCGGGAAAATTTAATGACCTCGGCACGCGCGCCGCGCGCGAGCGCATCTTCAGGCGCATCGACGAGTTTAGTGAAATGGGCATCCTGGCGCTGAGCTTTTCGGGCGGGGAGCCGCTCCTGAACCCGAACACGCCGGACTATATCGCCTACGCTTCCGACAAGGGCATGTGGACCTCGATGCCTTCGAACGGGCTGCTCATCAAAAAGCACGCCGGCGGCGTGGCGCGGCTCGACATGCTGGAAGTCTCGATTGACTCGCTCAATCCGCAGCGCTTCGCCCGCCGCCGGGGGCTCGACGGGCTGCCGCGCATCATCGAGAATCTGGAAGTTGTCCTCAAGAAGCGAAAGCCCTTTACTACCCAGATTAATGCGGCGGTGAACCTGGAAAACCTCGATGATTTACCCGCGCTGGCTGAGTTTTGCCGCGAGCGCGACCTGGTGCTGCACCCCGAGGCCGTGCACAATGTTATGCGCGCCGGCGAATTGCTGCCCGACGCCGAGCTGCACGGGGAAGAGATCGACCGCGTCGCGAAATTCTTCCATCAGTTGCGGTCGAGCTTTCCGCGCAACGTGCGCTTCTACGAGCATTACTACCCGTTTTACAAGAAGGGGGGATTCAACGCCGAGTTTCCGTGCCGCCACCCGTCGAAACTGGTTTCGATGAAGCCGGATGGCTCGGTTCATCTCCCCTGCGCGTTTATGACGCTGCATAAATCCCAGGCGCCGCTGAGGGAGATCTTCGCTTCCAAGGAGGCGCGCGAGATCATCGCCCGCGAGAAGACGATGTGGGACTTCTGTAAAGGGTGCAAGATCGGATGCGCGTATGAGGTAAGCGCGTTCGCCAACAATCCGCTTCTCGCCCTCAAG
>JBOGJW010000335.1:0-7458 GCA_050745245.1 Terriglobia bacterium
GTGTACTAACATACCCGAATACCTGTTCGCCTCCCGAGGGGTGAACATCAGGAGGAGCAATGCGGCAATTATCCTTAAAAATACTGGCTCTCGGTGCGGTGCTGATCGTCGGATTATGCATGCCTGGATGGGGGCAAACGATCACCAGCACCATTTTAGGCCGGATCACCGATGCTTCGGGCGCCGAGATTCCTGGGGCGGCAGTGACGGTTACGAACCAGCGGACCGGAATTTCCGCGACCACCGTGACGGATTCTTCGGGATCGTATTCCGTCTCCGACCTGTTCGCGGGAACGTATGCTGTCGCCGTGAGCAAGCACGGGTTTCAGACTTACAAGGTGACCGGGATCGCAGTTCCGGCTTCGGCGACCGTACGGCAAAACGCCGTCCTCCAGGTTGGAGCTACGCGCCAGGAAGTGACGGTTGCCGGCTCCGCTTCTCTGGTCCACACGGACTCTCCCACCATCGGCGGCACGATCACGTCGACGCAAATCTCGAAATTGCCCTTCGCCATCCAGTCGATTGACACCGTGCTCTCGCTCGTTCCCGGCGCGCAGACGGCGTGGGGCGCTTCGAACCCGCAGACCGGGGGGGCGACTCACTGGGGCGGCACCAACTTCACGCTGAACGGCGTGACGGTAGACGATCCGGGCAATGGCGGCTCGTCGTATTCCTACAGCCTGGGACTTGTGAATCTTCCCGACCTGAACTCGCTCCAGGAATTTCACGTGCAGAGCGGAAACATGGACGCCCAATATCGCGGCGTCGGTTCCGTAACGCTGGTCACCAAGCAGGGGAGCAATCAATTCCACGGAAGCGCGTACGAGTATGTCGAGAACACCGCGCTGAACGCCAACACGCTGGTGCTGAACGCCGCCGGCAAGCCGCGCGCCCCGCTCAACCGGAACCAGTTCGGGGCGAATGTGGGCGGGCCCATCCTGAAGAACAAGGCGTTCTTCTTTTTCGACTACGCCGGCCTTCGCCAGCGTACGTCGTCAACCGAGCAGTTGAATTTTCCTTCGCAGACCATGCGCCAGGGGGATTTTTCCGCCTTGTGCAGCAGCTTTGGCGCTACCGGATTGTGCGCAGCCGGAAAGGGAACTCAGTTGTACAATCCGTTCACCGGCCAGCCTTTCGCGGGCAACCAGATTCCGGCGAGCATGATTACTTCTCAGGCGAAGACAATGCTCAGCTTCATTCCGCTTCCTAACTCGCCGGCAAACTCACCGGGATTGCCCCTGGAAGCGCCCAATTTTCTCGGTGTTGTGACTGAGCCGGTGGATGTGAACACTTATACCACCCGGCTGGATTACCACGTTTCGGGAAACGACAGCCTTTACGGCATCTTCAATCACAATACAGGCTTCCCCTGGGGCGTGGCGCTGGGGACGCCATCCACCTATGGCAACGCAACCGATTTCGGCTACAAAGATGACAGCATCGCCGTCACCGAGACGCACATTTTCGGCCCCGCGACGCTAAACGATTTCCGCGTGGGCTGGTTCGACCACGCCAGCATTCGCAGCGGGCAGAATCTGAACTTCGATCCTCGCAGCCTCTTCCCGCAGCTGGCGCCGAGCCCGAATCGCGGTTTGCCCACAGCCACTTTTCTGGGTTATGAGCAAGTCGGCGACTACGGGAAGGGCTACTACGACCCGGAATACGACGTCGAGCTGAGCGACGATTTTACTCACGTTCGCGGCTCGCACACGATCAAGGCCGGAATCGACGAAACCGGATACAAGGTTTACACGCCCACTCCAAACGCCCCGCTTGGCTCCTTCAGTTTCAATGGCCAGTGGACGGGCGGGAAAGGGTGGCCGGGAGTTGCGCAATCGCAAGGCAACGCGATTGCTGATTTTCTGCTCGGCGCGGCGAACACTTCCACTACGGGCCTGCCCGGAACAGATGAGGTGTTCTACGACCGCGACTGGGAGTTCTATGTGCAGGACACCTGGCAAGCGACGCGCAAACTGACGCTCGACTATGGGATTCGATACATGTACCAGACGCCCTGGGGCATTCGGAACAACACGCAGACGTTTCTGAACATCGCCACCAATCAATTGGTGCTGCCGGAGAACACCACAACTGCCGTGCAGCCGCCGAATGCTTCAGCCGGGCTGTTCGCCGCCTATCCGTACACCACCACGGCGGCGCTGGGCCTCCCTGAGTCGTACTTCATTCCGGACACCAACAACTGGGCGCCTCGGTTTGGGTTTGCTTACCGGCCCTTCTCCTCGATGGCAACCGTGATCAGGGGCGGCTACGGCGTCTTCTATAATTTCAATCCCGCCTTTGTCGGACCTCAGCAGGACACGCTGAACCCACCCTGGGGCGGCACGGCGCTAAACTACTCCACCGGACTGCCCGGCAAGCCCACGACCCCCTTTCTACCCGATCTCACATTTCAGAACCCGTTCCCGTCCGGCAAGCAGCAAAGCAACGTGCCCGCTCATCCTACCATCAACATCATGGATCGCAATTTCCTGAACCCAGTCGCCCAGCAGTGGAACCTTACACTCGAGCACCAGTTCGGCAAGAACTGGATGGCGCGTGGCACCTATCTCGGAAGCCAGACGCACCACATCCAGTGGTTCCAGCGCGATATCAATATTCCCGTAGCCATGGTTCCGAATGTCGTTGAGCAGAATTACAGGCCGCTGCGACCGTGGGCGAACATTCCCGCCACGCGCACGGGCGGCAAACAGAACTTTAATCAGCTACAACTGGAGGCCCAGAAGCGCTTTTCGGGCGGATTTCTCGTTCAGGCGGAATATCAGTGGACCAACAGCCTCGACGATGTCGCGTTCTCGGTGAATCCGCAAAACTGGCACGATGCAAATGCCGACTACGGACCCACTTCTTTCATCCAGCGGCACGTCCTTGTAGTGAACTACATCTACGAGCTTCCGGTCGGCGCCGGACGAAGGTTCCTGCCCAATGCACACGGGGTCGTCAATGCGCTGCTGGGCGGGTGGCAAGTCTCGGGGATTACCTCCTACGCAACGGGAGTGCCATTCTCAGTGAACTTTTCGGTTCCATCCACTTACGTCGGCTGGCTGAGCGGCCGCGCGGACCTGGTTGCGGGGGCCAGCCCTTACGCCGGACAGTCAGGGTCACATAACGTCACCAGCGGCGTTCCGTGGTTCAATCCCGCCGCGTTTGCGCCGCCTCAGCCGTGGACCTGGGGCAATTCGGAGCGGGATATGCTCTTTGGGCCAGGACAAGAGAATTGGGACATGAGCGCGCTCAAAGACTTTAGAGTCCGCGAACACGCCACGCTGGAAGTGCGGGCCGACTTCTTTGATGCATTCAATCACTTCAACCTGGGCAATCCCAGCGTCACGATTGGCGACACCCGCGACGGCGGCGCGGCCGTGCCCACGGCTGGAAAGATCTTTGGCGGCTCCGGAAACCGAACCATCCAGATCGGAGCCCGGCTGCAGTTTTAGACAGGAATGCCCAACACGCGCATAGGCCGTCGCCGCTGGCTGATGGGCAGCGCGGCCAGTCTTGCTTCCCTGGTTACAGCCGGTGAGAAAGCGTCCGCCCGAACTGTGGAGACGGGCGGCACGTCCCGGCCCGTTCTCTTCCCGCATCCCCAGTTCATTAAATTCGGCGAGCGTAGATTTTCAATCGCCTCAGGCGGACGTGCCTGTATCGTCGCCGGCGACACTGCCAATCCCGCGGCTTCACGAGCGGCGCAGATTATTGCCGGCGAGATCAAGCGGCGCGTCGGTCACAGCGTCACGATCAGCGCAACCGAGCCGCCGCCGCACTCCTATCCCATCAAACTCTCCGGGTTCAGCGGCAGTCTTCAAGGAAGCGAAGCGCGGATTGAAGGCGGCTACCGGCTCAGCACGACTCCTCAGGGCGCTCTTCTTGAGGGAAATGGCGTTGGACTGGCATACGCAGCTGCCACCTTTAATCAGCTCATCGGGCCGTTCGATGGCGGGCAAGCCCTCGGGATCCCGGAAATCGAGATTCGAGACTGGCCCGAATTCCGCTGGCGCGCAATTTACAATGAGGTCCCTAGCGTCGCCGGCATGAGCCTCGATGACTGGCGCGAGTTTATTCGATTCGCCGCGTCATTGAAGCTCAACGCAATCAATGTGGGCCTCTATAATTGCTGGCAGCGGCCCTCGTCGGTGGAGCTCGATTCGGAGTTCTTTCTCTTCCCTTCCCGCCATTATCCCCAGTTCAGAACTCCCGTGCGGAGCGTTCACTTCTCGGCGCGGCAAGGCCGGGCCGTGATCCGGCAGGCCCTTCCCGCGATTTACACCGAAGATTTTTTTGGCGACGTGGTCGCGTATGGAAAGGAGCATGGCATCGAAGTCAGTCCATGTTTCACTTCGCTGAGTCACAATACGCTGATCCCCCGGCTGGTGCCTGAAGTTTCGATGAAAGACGCAAATTGCAACCCCATCGGCTACGGTTTTTGCACGACCTGCCCGAAAACCTACGAAATCCTTTTTACACTCTATGACGAAATCATCACGCGCTATCTCGAGCCGCACCGGGTCACTACATTCAACGTGGGCATGGACGAGGTGCTCAAAGCGTGCGAGTGCCCAAGCTGCCGTCAGGCCTGGAACGGTGTAAACGATTTTTATGTCGATCACCTCATCAAGATCACCCGGTATCTGAAACAGCGCGGCATGAAGTGCGTTCTGATGTGGCACGACATGCTGCACCGCACCGGCTTGCTTAACAAGCAACTCGTTTCGCGCTTGGAGAGCGAAGGTTTGCTCGACTTGATAACCATCGGCTGGTGGTACTACGAAAAGCCGCTTTACGCGGACAGCCTGGACGCCCGAAACTCCTTTGGCAAGGCCTTCTTTTGCCCGAAGACGCCCATCAAAAACTGGGCTACGCCCTCCTCGGGATGGGACACGGTGAGGCCGCTCGGCGCCAGTCTGCGAACGCAGAGCGCGGCCCTGTGGAGTCTTCTGCTGCTGGCCAAAAAGAGCGGCGCCGAAGGCGCCATATCCTATTCCATACACGATCCGGTGTTCCACGAAGGTTACTTCAACTTTGCCCAGTATTCCTGGAATCAGGCGCCGAGCCTGGGAGAAACCCGGCGGCGCTATTCCGTCTGGCTTTGCGGAAACGACTCTGAGGCGTTCACTGATTCAATGCGGCGCTACAGAGCGGCATACGACGCGTATTCCAGGTACGTCGTCGCTCTCTACAACCGCGAAAAAGTCGTGCGCGCAGGCGCTGCATTGGCGTCCGTGCCGCATCAGGTCTGCCGGGAAAGCGCGTTTCAATCAGCCATTCATGCGCTGGAACTCTCAGGTAAGACGCTCGCGTCGCTAGAAAAGAAAAGCGGGCACAGCAATCATTCCAGGATCCTCGGGCGCTACCGGATTGAGGCTCGGCGCATGCGGACGTTTCTTGGCGCGGGATACGCGGCGCTGAAATGCAATGCGGAATACGACGGATTTCGAACGCAACAGGATCAAGCCTCGCTCGCCGCTTTCTCGCGAGCAATGGATTTGCTCAACCGCGCGCTTCAGGACTACGCGGGCTGCATGGAAGAGCAGGAGTTGATCTGCTACCCGGCCAGCTTGCCAAGGTTTCTAATCTACGAGGCGCGGGCGTACGCGGACTTTCGCCAGATCGCCGCGCTATTCGGCGTTCTCCTGGCGCGAGCTCGCAGGGGCGAGACAGACTATCTTCCCGAAGTTACTATTGCGGACGAAAGCTTCTTCGGAAGCGATGTGGGCATGGTGCTGCCCGAAGACTTGCCTGGGAGCGCGGGCTTCTAGCGAGCCATTCTCACCAAACTCGGCGCTGCCACGGAAGGGCGGGGTTTCAGCCTCTCTCTTCCGTCCAGGCTCGTGAGAAATCCGGTCCGGCCCGCCCCAACTAGAGGCTGGGGTCTCAATCGTCGAATTTTTGCAACCCCTGCCCTGTTTGTGTTAGCATCCTCTGGAAAATGAGGTAATTACGACGGGTCGCCAGATCGAGCGAAGCGCGCACTTCGGTGCATTCGAGTGAAAACAAAGGCTTTATTTACAACAGCTGCACTTAGCGAGCAACAACAACTTTGAACAAGCCGTCCAAGCGCGACCGCGCTCTAAAAACCAGCGAGCCAGTACAGCCGACGGGATCTCTGGAAAGCATTCCCGCCCCGGCTGGAGCGCAGCCGGAAGCTTTGGAGCAAATCTGCCGCTTTCTGGCGTTCATACGGACCGAAAAAGGTCTCGCGCGGAACACACTGGAGAGCTATCGTCGGGACCTGCTTAAGCTTGCTGCGTATTTGGGCAAGCGGAATATCAGGCTCAGCAAAGCCGGCCGGGAGGAGATCACCGGGTTTCTGGAGAGCCTGTACGCGCAGAATCTCGCGCCGCGCTCCGTGGCGCGCCATGTCGCTTCGCTGCGCAACTTCTTCCGGTTTCTGCTGAGGGAACAGGTGATCGCGGCCGACGTGATGGCGCTGGTGGATTCGCCCCAAATCGGGCGCGGCTTGCCCAAGTTTCTCTCGACCGAAGAGGTGGACGAGGTGCTTCGCCAGCCGGACGCTTCCACGCCGCTCGGCCAGCGTGACCAGGCGATGCTGGACCTCCTTTATGCCACCGGGATGCGAGTCTCAGAGCTGGTAGGCCTGCGTGTTGAGGACGTGGATCTGAGCATGGGCATTACGCGCTGTCTCGGGAAAGGTGGCAAGGAGCGCTTGATTCCGGTGGGCAAGGCGGCGCTGCGCTCGGTGGAAGCCTATGTGCACGACGGCCGCGAGAAGCTCAGAAAGCGCAGGGAAACACTGTATCTTTTTCTGAACCACCGGGGCGGGCGGCTCTCGCGCGTCGGCTTCTGGAAGATTCTTGCCGCCTATGGCCGCACAGCCGGGATCACCGCGCCGATTACGCCGCACGTCCTGCGCCACTCGTTTGCTACGCACCTGCTCGAGGGCGGCGCGGACCTGCGCTCAATTCAATTGATGCTGGGGCACAGTGACATTTCGACCACACAAATTTACACGCACGTCGTGAAAGACCGGCTGAAGCACATCTATGATTCGCACCACCCGCGCGCATGACCGACTATAACTTCCTGATGGAAATCCGCCTTTCTCCCGCGCAGCTTCAGGCGCTGAACTATGTCAGCCGGATCGCGGCGATCGCCGGCGTAAGCCTTTATCTGACGGGCGGAGCGGTCCGCGACCTGACCAGCGGCCGGGCGAACGTCCGCAACCTGGATTTCGCCGTCGAAGGCAGCGTGCAGAAGATTCTGCGGGAGATTGAGAAGAAGCCTGGGCGCACGCGAGCTCCCCTGCAGCCGGAGCCGCCGGTGCAAATCGAGGAGGCGCGCTTCGAAGCCAAGCGCAACGCGGCCACGCTGGTGCTGGCCGGAGGCGTGCGGGCGGAGATCACGGGCGCTCACCGGCGGGTTCACGCGCGGCCGGGGCGCGCGCCGGAATTCGTCGCGAGCAGCATCTTTGAAGACCTGCGG
>JBOGJW010000336.1:0-4021 GCA_050745245.1 Terriglobia bacterium
CGTTATAACGAGCCGCTCATCCGGCAAGACAAGGAAATCTCGGGCGCCTTTTAACGGCACGGTTGAAACCGTGCCCTCCTGACTGTCGAACCGAACTGCATGAATAATCCAGCTCAGCTTGGGTAAGGCTGGTTCGCTTTCACCACGCGAATAAAGTGGTCGGTGAATTTGTGGTGAGTGCCGGGAATCTCAATTTTGGGCATGTGGCAGGTCACGCAGTCGTGAGCCGCAACAGGGCAGGGGCGAGCGAGCGCGGCGCGGGACGGGGCGCTTCGTCCATGGCAGGCCAGGCACTTCGCGTCGTAATAGCGTGCCTCCCTCGCCGCAGGGCGATGTGGATCGTGGCAGGTGATGCAACTGATGCGCGAATCCTCGGGATTGTAGCAACGGCTTCGCTGTAGGCGATATGCCTGGAATCGGACGTTCTCCACACCGCGAATCTTGAGCACTTTTTCCTGCGCCGCTGCGCGGTGGCACGCGCCGCAGAATGCTGTAAGGCCGTCCGTCGAAAGGCGCCCGGGATTGAAGATCTGCAAACTTGCGGCATCCCCCGCTTTGACCGCCGCAATGTGCCGGGCGCCCGGGCCATGGCACGCTTCGCAGCTTACGCCAGGAATCATGTTGTCCAACCGCAAATGGCTCCCGCTCACAGCTCCTGTTGCATGGCAGGCAAAGCATTTCCTCACGCTATCCGGAGAAAGCGGATAACCCAGTGCGGCTCCGAGTGAGCTGGGAGGATAGGAGATGTGGCCGATCGTAATATCCAGGCCGTGGATTGCCGTATAGTAGCTCACTTGGCTTTCGAAGAAGTACCCGCCGTACCGGAACACGTATGTCTGCCCCACGCCTTCAGTGCCGTAGCCGAACGCCCACAGAATGGGGACCGTAATAATGCGGCGTCCATCGGTAACGCTATAGAGGCTGCCATTCCCCTGCCATGCGATCTTGTAAAGATAAGGCCCGTTCTTAAACGTCAGCAGAGGGTGATCGCGCAGGATGACGCTTTCCGCAGGACGAGCCAGCGCATGCGCCATGCCGGTGGTCGCCTGAGCAGCCGCCTCGGCCAGATGGCACTGCGCGCACGCCTTGCTGCCTACGTATCCGGATGGGGCGGGCGTGTGACGCGGAGCAGCGCGGCGCTGCGACCCGCGCGCGCACGGGCTGATTATGAAGAGCAACGAAATCGCGTAGCACCGGATTGCCATCAGTGATCCGAGACGACGGGCGGGAGCGAAGACTCACAGGCATGCCGCTCTTACACAGGCGCGGGAAAGAGGTGGAGGTGCAACGAGATCTAAGGGCGCCCCAGCACGTGCTGCTGAACGACCGCGCGGTTTTCCGCTTCCATTTCCTTGATCGTCTCCAACTCCTTGTTCATCGCCGCCGTATTTCCCAGACCTTTGTAAGCGATAGCCAGCCGGTAGTGCGCATCTGTCTGCGTGGGATCGAGTGCCACCGCCTTATGCAGCTCGCGGACCGCGACGGCGTAGTGGCGGGACCGGGCATCGATGATCCCAAGGTCAAGATAGATCAACCGAATCCCGCAGCCATCGCTGAGCGCTTGTGCCAGTAGCTGGCGCGCGGGTTCCCAGTCTCCGCGGCGATAGCGGATGTCTCCCAGGTAAGCTCTCGCCTCCGCATTCGTCGGGTTTCCTGCCAGCTCCTGCCGGAATTCCGCTTCAGCCCGATCAAATTTTCTCCGCTTCCAGTAGAGGTAACCGAGAATAAAGTGGACATTAGGCGCAGTGGGAGCGGCTGCGGCAGCCTTTTTAAACTCCAGAATGGCCTGGTCGTAGCGGCGCAATCCATCCAGCGCCTGGCCCAGGAGCATGTACGCAGCGGCGGAATTGGGCTGCTGCTCTTCAATTTTCTCAAACACCTGGAGTGTCTGTTGCGGCTGGTGGCTGAGCAGATAACATTCGGCGAGCACAAAAAGGAGCTTGGTATTGTGCGGCCCGGCCTTCGCGGCGATCGCCAGTTGGCCTGCCGCTGCAGCATAATCCCGTGCGCCGTAGAGCGCCATCCCTAGCAGCGTTCTCGCCTGCGCGTCCGTCCCATTAAGCGCAACGGACTCGCGAAGCGCTTGCGCAGCCGCATGGAAGTTGCCCGTCTGGACGTAGGCGATGCCGAGGTTTTTTTCAATCTCTGCGCGATGCGAATGCAAGCGCAGGGCAAGTTTGTAAGCCGTGACCGCATCGCCGTACATCTTGCGCTGCGCCAACGCGATCCCGAGGCCGTTGAGCGCCGCGGCGTTATGCGGATCCTGGCGCAACGCGGCGCAGTACCGGAGGGCAGCGTTATCCGGTTGATGAAGCTGCGATGCGATTCGCCCACATAGCCGGCTGGCGTCCGCCGTTTCGGTTTGCCCGGCGATGAGGCGCAGATTTCCCCCTAACGTGAGTGCAACGATCGTGATCGCCACGGTCAGCCGCATGCCAGTGCTCCCGAAGAACTGCCGTTATGCCGCAGCATAACACCGAAGCGTGTGAGCCGCGCGTGGATTCACGCGAATGCGGACGATTCATGAAGTTTGGGTCGATAGTCAGGATGGCACGGCCGGTTTTTAAGATTGGGCCGTGCCGTTAAAAGGCGCCTTAGATTCCCTTGTCGTGCCAGCAGTTGTAGCGGCGGTCTCTGGCCGCCGGTTTCTAAATGGGAAAGGCCGGCGCTACAGCAACACGTAATCCTCAGCAGGAATGGTAGGGCGGCGAGGGCAACCCGCGAAATGCTTCCAGGGCATGATCGGGCTGCACCTCTTCACCGCTCCAGGCTCTTTGCGCGGTCCACTTCCGAGCTGGCCCGGCCCAGAACGGGTCGCTCGCAGGCAGACCCAGCGGCAGCCATGCCGCCGAGCAGAGATAGCAACTTCCGGTGGAGATGTAACTTTCCGCAATCGCTGGCTGATGGCCACAGAAGCCGACTGTGAGCCATCCGTGCGCGTCGAAGGTCCCCGGCGCTTCGATCATACGGCGCATCACGGCCGTGAGCGCGCAGCGCACCTGCTCCGGAGCGACGCTCGCGGGCAACCGCCGGCGGAGCGACATTTCTGCCAGATGATGAAAGGCCCCAAATCGATATGCAAGCGAGCGGCCAACCGCGGGAAACGAGCCGTCCGGCCCGATGAGACGCTCTTGAATCGCGGCGTACCGCCGCGCTCGGGTGAGGGCGGCGGGGCGAAATTGATCCCACGCCCGCGAGACCCGCGAGGTCGCGTCCAGAACCGTGAGCAGCATGGGCTGGATCACAAAGCTGTTGTAGTAATCGAAGTGAAACTCCGGCCCATCTCCATAGAGGCCATCGCCCTTGTACCACGAGTTGACCGCGCGGATTGCGTAATCGATGCGCATCGGATCCCACCAAACGCCCATAAAAGACAGTCCCGCTTCGACCATCGCGGAGAAGAGCAGCCAGTTGTTATATCCCGGCTTGATCACCCGCGACGACCGCAAGGCACGGACGACGTTTTGCTGAGTCCCCTTGTCCAGCTTTTGCCAGAGCTCCACCGGCGCGCGCAGTATCGCCAGCGTCAAGAAGGCGGTATCAACCACCGGCTGGCTTCCCTGAGTGAAATTCATAAAATCCGGCGACTTCGGATCGGTGCCAGCCTGAATTGCAGCGCGCGCCAAGTCCGCATATTGATGACGAAGACGGCCCTCCTCGCCAAGGTCTGCGCCCGTTTCAAGCCAGGGTGCGACGCCAGCCAAAAGCCGTCCCATGGCTTCGAGATACGTGAACTGCCGCCGCTCATCCGCATTGCCGTGCGGCGCTTCGACGGGCATCGTGGCCTTCAGCTTCCTCGCACTTAGCGCGCTCAGCACTGGATCGGCTACCCGCGTCAGCACGCGAATCCAATACTGGCGGTCGTCCTCCCGGGCGCCCGCAAACTGCGCTTGCCCTGCGCGTTTCAGGGAACCAAGAGTTCCGAATGCAGCGGCTCCTTTCAGAAGCTCCCTGCGCGCTATTCCGCCCCGCATCTCTCCCATAAGCACCCGCGTTCCCTGCGTTCGCAGTGTCATAACAC
>JBOGJW010000337.1:0-2774 GCA_050745245.1 Terriglobia bacterium
GCTCCCCCGCCTGCGCGGAGGACAAGCTTCGCGGGAATGACTGTTAATGGCGTTTGGTTGCGGCCATCAGGCCGCGCTGCGCTACCAGAGGTCACCACCGGGCGCAAACAATGGAAAAGAAGAGCTATCTCTACCAGCACTACACGTGGCCCGAATTGGGCGAAGCCTCGAAGCGGCAGCCAGTGGTGGTGCTCCCCGTCGGCTCAGTGGAAGACCACGGCAGGCACTTGCCGCTGGACACGGACAATTTCCTCATCTGGAGTATCTGCGAGTCGGCGGCGCAGCGCGCGGCCGGAGACATCCTGCTGATGCCGCTGGTGTCTTACGGCTTCGAAACCCATCACATGGATTTCCCCGGCACCATCGATATTGAATCCGAGCACCTGCTCCACTTCGTGCTCGATATTACGAAGAGCGTCGCCCATCACGGGTTCAAAAGGATCCTCCTGGCCGATGGGCACGGCTCGAACATGCCCGTTCTCGACATCGTAGCCCGGCGAACCAACCTGGAGACGGAAAGCCTGTGCGGCGCGTTCATCTGGCCTTCGCTCGTCGCCAAGGAGGTCGCCGGTATTCGTGAATCGGGACGGGGCGGAATGGCCCATGCCTGTGAGCTTGAAACCTCGGTGTATCTCTACCTGGACCAGCAGCGGGTGCAGATGAGCGAGGCGAAAAAGGAGGTTGGAATGCCGGCCTCCGAATTCATCTGGATGGACATTCTGGAAGGCTCGCCCGTGTTGCTGATGGACCGCTGGTCGCGGTTCAGCGAGAGCGCCGTCAGCGGAGACCCGACGCTCGCCAGTGCGGAGAAGGGCAAGGTCGTCTTTCAAGCGGCAGTCGAGGCGCTCGTTCGGCTCGCGCGCGAGTTCAAGAACCGGCCTAGAGGCGAGCGCCGGGACTTTCACCCGCAGACGTGATGCTGAAACCAGGCGCGTCCATAGTGTTTCAACACTAGCCCAGGAGCCGTCCGGCGCCCGTATAGCGCTCAAGCGCATCCATATCGATCTTGATGCCCAGGCCAGGCTGCTGCGGGACAGGCAGCATGCCGTCGGAATCCAGTTTCCATCCACCCGCCGCGATCTCGTCGATGAAGGGCGATCCTCTGAGGTATTCGACCAGCTCCACGTCCGGCAATGCGGAGGCAAGATGCAAGTCGGCGGCCAATCCGACTGCGGTGTTCCAGCCGTGGGGAACGAGGCGCACTCCATTCTCCTGAGCCATCCAGGCGATGCGCCTCACTTCGCTGAGCCCGCCCGCCTTGGTGACATCCGGCTGAACGATGTCCCATGCGCCCGCCTGCAGCCACGGCTGAAACGACTGCCGTCGGGTGAGAACTTCGCCGCCGGAAATGGGCAGCGGCGCCTCGCGCCGGAGGGCTACAAAATCTTGCAGGTTGTCCGGCTTCAGTGGTTCTTCGAACCAGGCAACATCATACTCGGCGAGCATGCGAGCGGTGCGCACGGCCCATTTGTAGTCCCTGTTCCAAAAAGCGTCACTCGCCCCGGCATCCACCATTAGCTGGCATTCCTCGCCAATCGATTCCCGAGCGGCGCGCACAATGGCCTCATCCGTGGCGCAGTCGCGGCGGCCAAATGGTCCCCAGCCGATCTTGAAGGCGCGGAAGCCCTGTTCTCGCACGGGGGCTAGCGCGTCAGCCATCACGCCGGGCTCCTGCATGAGGAGCGAGGCGTAAGGCAGCACGCGATTCCGATAGCAGCCGCCAAGCAGCCGGCCGACCGGCTGGCCGGTGGCCTGGCCTAGCACGTCCCACAGCGCGATATCGATTGCGCTGATCGTGTGTGTGATCGCGCCGCCGCGCCCCAGCCAGAACGTGTTCTGGTGCATCACTTCGCTCACGCGTTCCGGCTCGAGGGCGCACTCGCCCTCGTAGAACCGGCGTAGCACGCCCAGTGCCGCGCGCACCAAGTCATCGCTGGTGGATGCGCTTCCAAAGCCCACCAGCCCCTCGTCGGTAATCACAGCCACCAGCGTGTGAATGCAGTCGCCGGGTCGCAACTCCTCGGTCCAGCCGCCCTTCGGGGTGGCTCCGCGCAGACCGGCGGCGCGAATCTCGCGAATCTTCATGGCGTTATATCGCGGCGGCCTCCCTTCGCTTTTGCTCAGAGCAAGCGCTCACCGCTTGTTTTCTGATCGTACCACCTTTTATTTTTTGTGCAGCTTTGAGCGTTTGCGTGAGGGTGTTTGCTCGTCAACATCATCGTAGTGCCTCAGTCTCGAACGCAAATGCAGCGCCGGGTTTATCCCGCCAACACGAAAATGGCGGCGTGAAACCGCCTCTACGCGGCCGAAACTGAGGCCCTACCCAACACCCCCATTCCCTTTACCGCCGCGCGGAGCCGTGCTAACTTGGACGCACTACTAATTCTCAGTCCGTGAGGTGAACCATGAAGCGGAGGGAGTTTCTCAGCGCGACCACTCTGGGTTTGGGAGCCGCCTGGCTGGGCGGAGGGTCTCTACTGGCGGCAACGGAAGCGCAGTTCAGCGCCGCGGATACTGTGACGCTGGGCAAAACCGGCATCCGTACCAGCCGCCTCGCGTGCGGCACGGGAACAATCGGCGGCGGCGGACATTCCCGCCAGACGCGCCTGGGCGTGGACGGGCTCGCTGATCTCCTGGTGCACGGCTACGATCACGGCCTGCGCTTCTTCGATTCGGCGGATTCCTACGGCTCGCATCCCGCCGTGGCCGCGGCCCTCAAGCGGCTGCCGCGCGAAAAGGTGACGGTGCTCACTAAATCCGACAACCGCGACCCG
>JBOGJW010000338.1:0-9233 GCA_050745245.1 Terriglobia bacterium
CTCATAGAGCGCCGCTACAATGGCGCCGCGCGTTTCCAATGATTCCGCGTGGCCTTTGTGTTTTCCACCCGCCCGCATATAATTCCCTGCTATGCAAAATAACCCTCCAGTCTTTGCGCAGAGCGGCGATGCCCGATATCTTGTGACTGGCGCGAAGGGCTTCATCGGCGCGTGGGTGGTGAAGAATCTCGCGGAAGCGGGCCGCGATGCCTGGATCTTCGATACGGACCGCGACACGCACCGGCTGCGAGCGCTGCTCGAGGAAGATGAAATCCAGCGGATCGGCTTCATTGAGGGAGATGTTACGCGGCTCGTGGATCTGGACCGCGCGGTGGGAGCGCACGGCATCACACACGTCATCCACCTTGCCGCGCTGCAGGTACCGGCCTGCGCTGCGGATCCGGTGCGCGGCGCCCAGGTGAACGTGCTTGGCACCTTGAATGTCTTCGAAGCGGCGCGCCGCCGCCGCGAGCAGGTGCGGAGTATCGTCTATGCCAGCTCGGCCGCCGTTTTTGGGCCGGAGGAGTTCTACGGCGGAAAGACCGTTCCTGGCGACGCTCCGCTATACCCCGGCACGCATTACGGAGTCTTCAAGGAGTGCAACGAGGGTAACGCGCGGGTGTACTTTGCGACCGCCGGAATTTCGAGCGCCGGGCTGCGGCCGTGGGCAGTATACGGGGCAGGCCGCGATCAAGGGCTCACGTCAGCTCCTACCAAAGCCGTGAAGTCCCTGGTGCTGGGCAGGCCGTACACCATAAAATTCACCGGGGCCGTCGATATGCAGTACGTCAACGACACGGCGCGCATCTTCTTGCGGTGCGCCGAGGCCGGGCTGACGGGGGCGCGCGTCTATTCGCTTCGCGGATCCGTGATGCGGGTGGCGGAATTCATCGACGCGCTGGAAAAGGTTTCGCCGGGAGCGCGCCACCTGATCCGGGCGGAGGGGCCGGCCCTGCCGATCGCCGCCGATCTGGATGACAGCGCGCTCGCGCGCGACTTGGGCTCAGTCCCTAACACGCCGCTCGAAGACGGGATCCGTGAGACAATGGCTATTTTTCGGAAGCTCAAGGACGAAGGCCGTCTGGAGACGTCAGACCTGGAAACTTAGGCTAGCCGCGGATTAACGCAGATTTGCGCAGATGAGAAGAAGCGGGTAGCCACGGCCCCGCCGCGGCGGCCTTCCCTGACCGCCGGCCTTTCACCGTGGCTACCCCTCTGCGTCAATCTGCGGCGCTGAGTAGTGAAATCCCAGAACAGGTGAGCATGTGAAGGCAGCGCTTCTCGAAGACGTTGAAAAGATGGCGGTGCGCGAGGTGCCCGATCCCGCGGTTGCGCCGCGTGAGGTGCTGGTTCGCGTTCGCGCCGTTGGCGTGTGCGGGACCGATCTGCACCTGTTCCGCGGCCAGGGGAATTACCGCCGCGACACCGCCGGCCGCGTCATCCCGCTGACCGAACAGCCGCAGATCCTCGGGCATGAGTTCTGCGGCGAGGTGGCGGAGGCGGGCAAGGACGTGCGCGACCTCAAGCCGGGCGATCCCGTGCTCTGCGATCAGGGCATGAACTGCCTCAGCTATGGGCGGAAAACGCTGTGCCCGTATTGCGCCTCGGGCGATTCGCACCAGTGCCAGTTTTATGGCGAGCACGGCATCACCGGACTGCAAGGCGCGCTGGCCGAATACGTGGCGATTCCGGCGATCAACTGCCTGAAGCTGCCGGACGGGATGGCGCCGGAGCTCGGCGCGCTGGTTGAGCCGCTGGGCTGCATTCTGCACTCCGGCGAGCGCGTGGAGCGCGCGCCGGCACGGTACACGTTTGGAGGGGCCGAGCCGATCCGCAACATCCTGATCTGCGGCGCGGGCCCGGCCGGGCTGCTCTTCTTGCAGTACCTGCGCAACGTGAAGGCGTTTGACGGTCTCGTCCTCATCAGCGACGTTCGCGAGAAGAACCTGGACCTGGCCCGCGGCTTCGGAGGCACGCCCATCAACGTGCGCCAGCAGGACCTGATCGAGGCGGTGCGCGAGCATACCTCCGGCGAGGGCATTCATTATGTGATCGAGTGCTGCGGCAATCCTGCCGTCTTCGAGCAGCTCCCCGCGGTGCTCCGCAAGCAGGGTACGGTGCTGCTCTATGGACACGGCCACCGCGGGCGGGATATCGGCCTGCTCTGCGATTTGCTCTTTATCGAGCCCGCGCTCGTTGTGGCGGTGGGCGCGTCAGGCGGCTTCGACCCGGATGGCAGGTCGTCCACTTACCGCCGCGCCAGGGACCTGATGGCCTGCGGAGAAATTCAGGCGCTGCCGTTCGTCACGCATCGTTACCCGTCGCTCGGTGAGATTCACCGCGCATTTGAAAACGATTTCCAACGCGAGGATTACATCAAGGGCGTGCTCGTGATGTAGGTGGTAGCGTCCCGCCGGCATGGCGGCGGTAGGCATGGCGAATCGGGTGTTTGAATTCGCCGCGGGTTTCCTGCGTACGAAAAGCCCACGGCGAGAAAAGCGCCCGCCGTGGCTACCAGTTAAAGGGTTCAATGAGCGAATCGGCTGGATTCATCCTGATTGTGGTTGGCGGCTTCATGCAGGGCACGTATTACCTGGGCTTGAAGTGGACCAACCCCTGGAAATGGGAGAACATCTGGCTCACCTACGCGGTGCTGGCCCTGGTGGTGATGCCGGTGATCGTCGCCGTGGCCACGGTGCCGCAGTTTGGCGGCGCCTGGTCCCTGGCGCCTTCAGGAGCGCTGGCGAAGGTGTTCCTCTACGGGGCGGGATGGGGCATCGGATCAGTACTTTCGGGCCTGGGCGTCGACCGCGTGGGCCTGGCGATGGGCGTCTCGATTCTGATTGGCATCGCCGCCGCGCTAGGGGCGCTGATTCCGCTGGCGGTAGATACGCCGGAACTGATGCTGAAGCCGAAGGGCCTGGTAATCATCCTTTCGGTGATCGTCTTGCTCGTCGGCGTTACGCTGGTAGGTATCGCGGGCAAGAAGCGCGACGCCTCCCGCACCGGTCCGAGCCCGGCGGGGCAGAAGGGAAGCTTCAAAGTGGGGCTGCTAATCTGCGTCTTCAGCGGCATTTTTTCCTGCATGTTGAACCTGGCCTTCAGCTTCAGCAAGCCGGTGGCGCAAGCGGCCGTGCTTGCGGGGGCCAGCCAAGGCGGCGCCCAGAATTTCGTCTGGATGATCGCGCTCGGCGGCGGCTTCATCGCCAACGCCGTTTACACCTGCTTTCTGCTTGGCCGTAACCGGACGTGGAAAAACTTCACCATGCCGAAGTCGAGCCGCGTGGCGCTCATCGGCCTGGTGATGGCGCTGCTGTGGTACTGGGGCATTATACTTTACGGCCGCGGCGCGGGCATCATGGGGAGCCTGGGCACGGTAGCGGGCTGGCCCATTTTCATGGCAACGATGATCATCATCTCCACAATTTGGGGTTTCGGGACGGGTGAGTGGAAGGGATCAAGCTCGCAGGCGAAGTGGTACATGCTAGCAGGCCTCGTTGTGCTCATCGTCGCTTCGGGAATCTCCGGGTTCGCAAATAACATGCGGTAAGCGCGCCGCCGATCTTACCGGTAAATTTCCTTGCGGTGTCCGACGCGGAGAACCAGCACAACCAGCCGCTCGTCTTCGATCTTCGTGATGAGGCGATAGTCGCCTACCCGGTATCTCCAAAATTCTCCCAACCTGGAGCCGTGCAGCGCTCCTCCGATGCTTCGGGGGTCGTCGAGCGCGGCAACGCGTTCGTGAAGAAACCTCAGAATGCGCCGGGCCTGGGAAGCGTCCAGCTTACCTAATTCGCGCTCCGCTCCAGCGGATAATTCAATCCTCCAAGCCACGGCGCTTCATGACTTCCTCAAGCGGGATGGTCTGTTCTTCGCCACGGCGGATGCGCTCGAGCGCGCCTTCGGCCAGATAAACGTCCTCGAGATCTTCCAGATGCGCGAGAATCGCTTCGCGAACATAAAAGCTTTTGGTGCGTCCGGTGCGGCGGGCCAGCTTATCCAGCCGCTTCTCGATAGACTGTGGCAGTCGAATGGCGAGCATCGCTATACAAGTATAACACACCCCGCAGCGGCTGATATCACGCGCCAGCCGCGTTTAAGGATCAACTCGGGCAGGATGCCCGCGCTCCGGGAGACTACCCCTTCCAGTGGAGTTCGGCCTCGGAGCGGCGGATGTAAAAGGCCGAGAGCTCTTCGGGAGAAACGGGGCGGCTCTCGAACTCAGCCCGCAGAGCCAGCCGGGCAATCGCCGGAACCAGGAAGCCGTCGACCCAATGCCAGCGAAAAACTAGCGGACAAAGCGCCGCAAGTTCGCGGCAGCGCGCATCTTCGCGGCGCGCGATACAGGCCAGCGTCCGTCCGGGGGGCAGTTGCGCCTGAAGATAGTCGGAAAGCTGCTCCTTCCCCATCACCACGGCGGCGGGCTTGCAACCGGAAGCGCGTTGTGGACCGCCCTCCGCGGGAGCCGCTTCGGAGCGTGCTAGCGCCGGGCTAGGGCGCCACTCAGCGTAGAATTGGTCCCGGCGGGCGTCCAGAACCGGCGCGGCGTAGTCCTCGCAAGCTCCGGCCTCTTCAATCATGGCGTCAAGTACCCCGATGCCGCGCGCCGGCTTGCCGAAAGCCGCGCTCCAGCCCTGCGCAGCCGCCAGCCCGACGCGTATACCGGTAAACGAACCGGGCCCATTCGCCGTGGCGAACAGGTCGATTTGCCGCAGCGACAGGCCAGTTTCGTTCAGCATCTCTTCAACGGCTTGGAACAAAGAAACGGAGTAGTCCCCCGGCCCCTCATGGCGGATGCTCGCCAGACACTGCTCGCCCTGGAAGATCGCCGCTCCTCCCCAGGGACTGGTCGTATCAAAAGCAAGGATCAGCATGGCAGCCGTCCATTGTAGTCCGAAAAGCGAGGTAGCGAGGGCCTGCGTTTTTCGGGTCCGCGGTTTTTGCGTTGGGCCTTGAACAAAGGCCGCAGACCTCAAAGGCGGAGGTCTGCACTACCCGCTTTCGTAACGGCGTGGCGGCATAAAGCCGCCGCTACCCGGAGAAGCGCCGGGCCCGCCAGCTTCGGATCGCCTTGACGTGTTTAGCGTAATGCCCGTAGGTGTCGAGACGGAGCCGGCGCTGGAAGCGGGTGCCAGAGCCGAGCTGATCCTCCACCGCGTCCTCAACCAGCGCAATGAGCTGCTTGTGAACCGCCATTTGCTGCTTCAGGGCCTCGGCCAGCGAGAGAGCCTTTCTGCGCTCCATCGTCTGCGCGTTGAAAGCATCAATACCCCCATGCGTGAGTGAGTAGCGCGGCGGCCGGCGCCCCTCGGCGATTACCTGGAGGTGCTTGAGCGCCTCTTCTTCCCAGCTCGTCAGGTGCGCGATGATGTCTTTCACAGACCAAGCGCCGATGACGTTTGGCTCGAGCAATTCCGCTTCGGGGAGCCCAGCGTAGGATTCCAGGAACTCGCGCCAGGCCCTATCAAGCCGCTGCAGGAGATTTTTTCGCCGGTCCACCTCCATGGCTCCTTTCGTCAAATTCTGGCACTGCCTGCGCCAGGGCGCGCCTCCGACTTGCTTAAGATATCACCCCCATTGCGCCTGCCGGAAGACCGCGCTGGGCCGCGTTGCCATTGACAGACCGGGGCGCCGCGGCTATACTCGAAATGTAAGGTTGGCCGTTATTAGCGCAGCGCGCGGAGTTCGACCCGAAACGACCGAGCGCCGGTCTTAGGGTAACGGCAGCGATCTCACCGCCCCGATTTCACGCAGCATCGCCCCCCATCGAGGAAACGTGGACGCAGAAACCTGTAAACGAGAGCTTGTCATTCAGATTCCTTTTGACGTGGTTCAGAAGGAATCTGAGAGCATTGCCGGCGAGTACGCGCGCAAGGCGCGGGTGCCGGGCTTTCGTCCCGGGCGCGCGCCGCGCGACCTGATCCTGCAAAGATACCGCGAGGAGATCCGCGAAGAGGTGGTGCAGACACTTCTGCCGCGGTTCTTCACGGATGCCATCAAAGAGCAGGAGTTGGTGCTTGCCGGCAAGCCGCACTTCGAGGACGTAAAATTCGAGGACCGCGAGCCGCTTACCTCAAAGGCGGTCTTCGAGGTCTATCCGAAATTCGAGCCGGTGGAGTATAAAGGGCTTGACGTGGACGAAGCGCCCGTGGTGGTGACCGGAGAGGACGTGGACCGGCTGCTGGAGCAGGCGCAACAGGCTGCGGCGACTTTTGAAGTGGTGGACCGGCCCGGCGAAGACGGGGACGTGCTCAGCGTTTCGTACCGGGCGTGGGACGTGAGATCGCCAAAGATTCGTCTGGTGGATGTGGAGCAAGGCGCTGTCCGCCTGGGCGAGAAGACGACGCTGCCGGAATTTAACGAGAACCTGCGCGGTGTCCGGCCGGGAGAGGCGCGCGAATTCGACGTGAAGTACCCTGAAGACTTCCCGCAAAAACGGCTGGCCGGGAAAGCGGCTCGATTCCGCGTGGAAGTGCTGGGGGTGAAGCGCAAAGTAGTGCCTCCGCTCGATGACGAGCTCGCTAAAACCGTCGGCAGCTACTCCAATCTCGAAGAGCTTCGCCAATCACTTCGCCAGCAGCTCACGGAGCGCAGGCGGAAGGAGGCGGAAGCGCAGACGAAGAGAAAGTTGCTTGATAAGCTGCTCGAGCGCACCAGCTTTCCGGTGCCGGCGACGCTGGTGGAAGAGCGGATCGATCGCAGGCTGGTGGCGTTCGCAACGCAGCTTGCCGAAGAAGGAATTGACGTGAACGACGAGAGCATCAATTGGGCGCAGATGCGAGCTGAGATCAGGCCGCAAGCTGAAGACGACATTCGCCGGTCGATGCTGCTCGAAAAGGTCGCGGACGCCGAGAGCATCGAGGTTTCCGAGGCTGAGGTGGACGAGGCCATCCGCGACATGACGCCCCAGCGCAGCGGCGAATCGCCGGCGGCGCTGAAAACGCGCTTGACACGCAATGGCGGGCTGGCTAGACTGCAATCGAGTCTCCGCAACCAGAAGGCCTTGGATCTGATTTATCGCGACGCCCATGTCATCCCCGCCACGGCGGCCTCTTCCGCGCCCTCCGAACCCCAACAAGCGCATGAACCACAAGGAGAATGACATGGCCCTGGTGCCGATGGTCGTGGAACAGACGAACCGCGGGGAGCGCGCCTACGATATCTACTCCCGGCTGCTGCGCGACAATATCATTTTTATTGGCACGCCTATTGACGACACCGTCGCGAACCTGGTGACGGCGCAGTTGCTGTTCCTGGAAGCCGAAGACCCTGAGAAAGACGTGCAGTTATACATCAACTCGCCGGGCGGATCAGTGACGGCGGGCATGGCCATCTATGACACCATGCAGTTTATCCGCCCCGACGTGGCGACCATCTGCATCGGCCAGGCCGCGAGCGCGGCAGCGCTCCTGCTGGCGGCCGGCACGGGCGGGAAGCGGTACGCGCTCCCCAACTCCAGGGTGCTGATCCATCAGCCCAGCATGGGGGGGCTTTCCGGGCAGGCCACCGACATCGATATTCACGCCCGGGAAATCCTTCGCATGCGCGCGAACATCAATGAGATTATGGCGAAGCATACGGGCCAGAGCCTGGAGAAAGTGGAGCGCGACGTCGAGCGGGATTTCTGGATGAGCGCGCAGCAGGCGGTGGAGTACGGAATGGTTGATGAGATTATCTTCAAACACAAGTAATTGCGGGGGGTTGCCGTGAGGCGCTCGGTTTCCGACGAAGTTTTGCGCTGTTCATTTTGCCACAAAAGCCAGGATACGGTTCGCAAGCTGATTTCTTCTCCTGATGACCGCTTCCGCGCCTACATCTGCGATGAGTGCGTGGTGGCGTGCAATACCATACTGGAGAAGGACGCAACGGAGCGTGTTCCGCTGCCGCAGGGAAAGCTTCCCAAGCCCATCGAAGTGAAAACGTTCCTCGAGCAGTACGTTGTGGGCCAGGAAAGAACCAAAAAGAAGCTGTCGGTCGCCGTCTACAATCACTACAAGCGCATCCTGATGAGCCGCATGCGCGCGGATGTGGAGCTCCAGAAGTCCAACATCCTGCTCATTGGCCCCACCGGCACGGGTAAAACCCTGATGGCGCAGACGCTGGCGCGGCTGCTCGAGGTGCCTTTCGCGATTGTAGACGCCACCACGCTCACCGAGGCCGGCTATGTGGGCGAGGACGTCGAGAACATCATCCTGAAGCTCCTGCAGAACGCGAATGGGGATGTTCCAGCGGCGCAGCAGGGCATCATCTACATCGACGAAATCGACAAAATCGCAAAAAAGGACGAGAACCCTTCCATTACGCGTGATGTTTCCGGCGAGGGCGTGCAGCAGGCGCTGCTGAAAATCCTTGAGGGCACGGTGGCCAACGTGCCGCCGCAGGGCGGGCGCAAGCACCCGCATCAGGAGTTCACCCCCGTCGACACCACCAACATTCTGTTCATCTGCGGCGGGGCGTTTGTAGGGTTGGAGCGGATTATCGAGCGGCGCAGCGGTAAAAAGGCGATGGGCTTCCACGCCGAGGCCGAAGATGCGCCGGCGCGCTCCTCGCGCAGGAATATCGCAACTTTGGAGCAGGTTCAGCCGATAGATCTCATTAAGTACGGGATGATTCCCGAATTTGTGGGGCGGTTGCCGGTGATCTCGGTTCTGGGCGACCTGGACGAAACAGCGCTGATCGAGATCCTGACGCGGCCTCGGAACGCGCTGACGCGGCAGTATCAGAAACTCTTCGAGTTCGAGAACGTGAGGCTGCGCTTCACCGAAGACGCTCTCCGCGCTATCGCCGTTCAGGCGCTGGAGCGGAAACTGGGCGCGCGGGGCTTGCGCATGATCCTGGAAGACCTGATGCTGGACCTGATGTACCATCTTCCCAGCCATCGCAAAGTGCGGGAGTTTGTGATTACCGAAGAAATGGTTCGGAGCCACGAAATCAGCTTCGATTCCGTGATGCTCGAGAAAGCAGGCTAATGAGTTCCTCGATCCTTCCTGGACGCGAAAAAAACGACACGCGCACGCTTCCCATGATGCCCATCCGGGACGTGGTGATCTTCCCATACATGATGACGCCTTTCGTGGTGGGGCGCGAGAGCTCGATCAGCGCGCTCGAAGAGGCGCTGGCGGGCGACAAAAAGATCTTTCTCGCCACCCAGCACGACGCCTCGGTGGATGATCCAAAACCGGGCGAGATTTACCAGGTTGGAACCATCGCCAACATCGTTCAGAGCCTTAAGC
>JBOGJW010000339.1:0-6492 GCA_050745245.1 Terriglobia bacterium
CCCTTAAAATTCCGGCCGAAGTTATGAAGCCTGTGAAAACCTGGCACGAGCTCACCCCATAGTGACGGAATGAAATCGCAACCCATTACAAATCCACCACTTCAGTCAGCCGACCGCGGAAGTTGGGTCAGCCCCCCGATTCGGATCGATGACGTGGGGCTGCCGGAAAGATACCGGGGCTGAAAGGTCCACGGCACAAAACCGGCGCCGTGGTTACCAGCTCTCGCTGCCTCAAGCTCCTCGTCGAAGCGATGACCAATTTCTCAAGGGCCGCGCGGTTGCTCGCCTCTTATAGCTTTGCGTTCAGTTTGACGTGCAGTTCATCTGGGCAAGCTCGCTCTTCACTTCGGTCTCAGGTGCTCGCAGTAGCAAGGGCAGCGAGCGCACTTGAGCGAGTGCCGATTCCGGAGTTTCCTGCTGAGGCTGTTCCCGCCCAGGCACGCCCCCTCCCAACAGCTCTAAAGCATTCGTTACGCGGCTTGGTGACAAGCGAGATCGGTGCGCAGCCTTTCAGTGATGTCAGTGCGCTCCAGGCCCGGTTAGCCGCGGCGCTCACGGACTCGGGCATTCTTCGCCGCGTTCAGCAGACGAAAGAAGGCTACGCGCGAGTCCACAGCGTTCACCTCGCGCAATCTCCTGGCGATCCGAATCTCCTGGCCGCGGTGACAACTCTGGAGATACCCTGCGGAGAGGACTCCTCGCTCTACGTGTACCAGCGCACGGCGCACGCGTGGCGACTGGCGCTCGCGTTTGAGGCGGACGATTACCGGCAAATTAGCGGCGGCCTGGGTACATTCGAATATCGTATTTCTCCATCGGACCAAGCCGGTCACTGGTTTGTAGTCATCGCTGATGTGACGCCATGGTGCA
Organism: Terriglobia bacterium; assembly: GCA_050745245.1. Classification (GTDB taxonomy): domain Bacteria; phylum Acidobacteriota; class Terriglobia; order UBA7540; family UBA7540; genus RH2-MAG17b. Next base: position 871 of record JBOGJW010000339.1, read on the forward strand.
CTTCAAATTGGCATGCCCTGCGATATCAAGTTCTCCGTCCGACCGGCGCCGCTTATCATCCAAAAACAATCCAAGCGGCGAACGGCTTCGCGTACCTCGGTTACAAGGAGGCTTACAGAATGGCGGTGACTAAGCATAGTTCTACCCTGGTTTATTACACCGCCCAGTCACTGGATTCTGGTGTTCTGATCAGAACCGCCGTAGACAGGTACAATGTCGCCGATGACCGCGCCGTACGAACGGGTCCGTTTGCACTTTATCCAGAAGATTTTCTCGATGAGTGGGTCGAGGCCCCTTGGCAGGAAGCGCGCTTGTGGACGGCGCCACCGGCCAGACCCTATGCCATGCCATGGCATAAGACTCTCGACGAAATGGCCGGCGCGAGGCTTGGATGGTTCACTAGATTCGATTTTGTGCAGGCGTGCCCAGCGCATGACAGTTGGCAAATCGGGCTCGCTCCTTTCACCGATCAGAGAGCCCATAGGGCGCCGCCAGAAATTTACTTCACGATCGCACGGCGGCAGGGCATATTCCGGGTCCAGTCGGTAAGCCTCGACAGGCCACCCGGCTGCCCTGGGCAGACGGAGGCGGTCCGCCCGCTCGGTGCGTTGCCGGATCCCAGCTTGATTCAATAAACGAGGTAGCGCGGACCTCCGTTCTTGAGGGTCCGCGGTTTGTCCTGTAGCGGCGCTGTCCCCAGCGCCGCAAATGGCCGGTGGGGACACCGGCACTACAACAGCAGAGGTCGTCACGTTGATTTGTTCCGCCTGCGACCGCGCGAATCATTTCAAACTCACCGCACATCGAAAGTTTTTTAAGGCGCGGCGCGCCGCCCTCGCGTCGGCAAAACTTTGCGGGTCTCCCGGCGACAATTTAAGGCACAAATAGCGTGCCGGGGAGGTGGCCGCGCCACTCGGGTCGGACGCCCGCAGAGGGCTTGAAACGGCATTGACTCTGGCGTATGCTCGTCTCGCTTAGCTTCCGGCGAGCGGCGCGGCGCGGTTACACATTTGGAGGCGGGGCCACGGAGGCTGTGGGCCCCGCCAGCTAATCCCTTTGCTCAGCACGCACGCCTGAAGCCGCCTTTCGGCTCGGATGGAGGGATTCAGCCATGAGATTCGGTTCTTACGCGCCTGCATTCGTTTTGACGGTCCTTCTTCTTGTCTGCTCCTGCTTCATGCCGCTGGCCTGGGGCAACCCTCCAGCGCCCGCTGCGGCAAACAGCCCGAACGCTTCCGGCGACACGGACACAAGCGCTCCCTTTAGGATAACAATCCCTGGGCCGCTCAGCTCGTTCCTGCGGATGGCTGCGATAAGCCAAAAGGTTCCGCCGGCAAGGGTTCTGCCGCTCCTGGCCCGGAATGTGGCGATGGAGGGCTACGGCTGGTATGGCAAGAAGGCCAGGCCGACCGAGTACCTGAACCTGCTGCGCGGCTACCTGAAGCACGCGCGGGCGCTGGCGGCGCTGGCAGGCCCGAGCGGGGTAATCCGGGTCACAAGCTGCGATGAGGCCGGGCCGCTGCTGAAGGTTCTGGGCTACCGGCTGCGGGACGCCTGCGGCCCCAACACCTACCTGCAAACTGCCGATCCGAAGCAGGCATTTCTCACCATCGACTCCGGCTTCCCCCTGACCGAGTTGGAAAAGTCTCTCCGGGACAGAACACCATTTACTTACTCTTATTCCGCGTCTCAGGTACCCGTTCTATTTGCCCCGGCGGCGTGGATGAAGTGCGACAGATCAGCAAAGAAGACCGCCAAGGACGTTGCCGGCAATCCGGATCAGGAGCTGGCGGACTTCCTCGTCACCAATCCACGGGCGGCCCGGCTCTACTGGGCCCTGGCGCGGATGGATCCCGGTGCGCGCGCGATTCTGGAGCAATTTCCAGGACTCGAGAAGCTCCTGCCCTATGCGCCGGTGCTTGACTTTTATGGCAGCGAGATTTACGTCCGGTCCGGCCGCGTGATCCTGCCGGGCGGGGCCGCCGCGGAACCGGCCTGGAGGAGCCTTGTGGGCGCGAGCCCTCAAAAGCCGAGCTCCTTCATAATGCACCTGCTCAGCAAAGATGACGGCTGGATGGCGGCCTATTACGACGCGCTGGCGCGGGCCCCGGCGGGGAATCAGGCTTATTTCACGAATCCGCGCCGGTTGCAAGCGTTCTATCGCGCGCTGAAGGGCCGAAGCGATTCGCCGCAGCCGGCAAGGCCGGTATTTCGTCCCAATCCAGGCCTCGTGCTCCTGGTGAATCGGCTCCAGATCGAAGCGTCAGGCGACCCGCACATTCCGGGCGGTTTGCGCGTGTGGAAAGACATTCTGGAAAGCCAGCGCAAGAGCAATTCCAAGCTGGTGCGGGAGTGGGCCGGGCGCGCCAAAGGCTGGAAAAGTTCCGACGACGTCGTGGGTGCGATGTTCGGTCTCTCGCGCGTGAATTCGGAGACGGGCCCGCTGCAGCTTTTCCTCGCGACGGTCGATATCGACTATGCGCGAACGCCTGCTGAGCGCCTTAACCCCCGAACCGTCCGCCTGCTGGCTGCGAACTTCTCGGAATTCGGCGATCAGTATCCGATTTTTGCGGAGTTTCACGCTCTGAACAACGGCTCAATCGCGCGCTTCATCAGCGTGGCGCAAGCCCTGAACCGAATTCACGAACACACTACGCAGGGCGATGCCGTGGGTATCTTCCAGGCGAACGTCAGCCTTTGGGAAGTTCTTGCGCGCCAAGGCGAGATTCCAACGGCGGATTGGAACGACTCCTGGCAGCGCGTCGTGAACCCTTTTGACCACGTCTCAACGGACCGCGATGCTTTCAACGCCGCGCAACGCTCGCTCGGCGCCCTGATGCGGGCCGCTTCGGGCACGCCGCAGATCTCGCAGGCCGCACTCATCAATCTGCTGGCCGGGCCGAGTCTGGACGGCGATCAGGGGCAGCGCGTGCGGCAGGATCTCGCTTACCGCATGCAATCCGCGATGGAGGCGCAGGGGCTGATTCCGCTCGAGACGCTCTTCGCACTGGGCAATGGCCTTGACCACCTCTCGCACGGCAGGCCGGTGCCGGCCAATCTTATCCGCGAGGCCGGAGCGCTTCGCGAGTTCAAGATGCCGAAGCCTCTGTTCTCCACCGGCGAACGGGCCGAGTGGAGCTACGGGCTTTTCAGCAACCCTCATCTGCAGGCGGAGACAACGGAAGAGAAGGACTTGGCCAAGATCATCAAATCGCCGCCTTCGGAAAAGGGAATCGCCGCGGTGCGAGCGCAGCTCACTCCTTTCCTGCGCGACACGCTGGTGGGGCTGAACTACGCGTATTACCAGCCGCCGGGCGACCAGATGCTGTACAACAATCCGATTTTCGTACGATCCCACGATTTCTCCGGCCAGGCGATCACGGGAAGAGATCAGGCATGGAAAACTCCCATGATCTTTGGGCGCGGATGGACGGCGAGCGGCGGCGCTCACCTGGTAGGATCGCTTGCCAATCTGCCGTACGTTCTGGCTCGCGTCGAGCAGAATTTCATTGTTCCCGACAACGTGCAGGCGCTCATCTGGGAGGACTTGGTGCCGACGTTCCTCACAAACTCGGTGGTGCCGCGATGGTGGCGCGTCACCCCGGATGAACTGCACGCCGTGGCGCTTTATCAGCAGTTCGGGACGGACTTGGTGACGGCCTCGCTCCAGAATCAAGAGTTGGAGCAGAAAGTGATCGATATTCTCTCGGGGCGCATGCTGCCCAGCCAGTCCGGGGCGGAGGCGGAGGCGCTGCGCGCAGGTGATCGCGAGCAGGCGCTTTCCCTGCTCGCGCCAGCCGATCTCTTTTTCCTTGCCGGCGAGTTCCGGCAGAAATTCCCGGACGAGCTGGCGAAACTGGGGCGAGCCGGGCAACAGCTTGACGCGCTCTGCCAGCGCGACCCCGCCAACACCAGTTGGGAGCGACTTTCGGAGGATTTCGGCGAACCCCACCCGGCCCTCGCTGGGACGTACGCCCGCGCGCTGCTGAACAATAAGCCGTTCCCCACATATCTGGGGTATTCCAGCCGTCTGCTGGCCGAATCGTGGGAATCCAACAACCTGTATTGGGCCCGCCTGGCGGATCAGCTCGGGTACGCTCCGGTGATGCTGAATCTTTTGGCGCCCGACCTGACGCGTCAGATGATCGCCAATATCTTTGCCACCGATCTGCAGGATCGCCCGGCGCTGCTCCGAGCCCTGCGGCAAACCGGCCAGCAGTTCATCAAGAGCCGCCTTGCCGCCTCGTCGAAGCGGGAGGTTGCCGCCGGCGGCAGCACAGATATGGCAAAGCCGCCCGGGGCTGCGTTCTAAGCAGCTGTGCGCCTTTTCGGCCGGGCCAGGCTGTAGGGGCGATGTCCTCGTCGCCGGAGTTCCGGGAAGCGAATGGCCGGCGGTGCTGAAACCGCCACCACCGGCCCGTCCGAGGTCAATTTTAGAAGGTGTAACCATGGTCAAGAGGCTCTTTATTTATCCGATGTTTTTCACAATCGTACTTTGCGGCGCCGGACTGGCTGCGCAGAAATTCGAATCGGGGCGCGCCGTCATTCGGAGGACCGTCGATCTGGTGCAGCTCGATGTCGCGGTGACGGATAAAAAGGGTGATTACGTCACCGACCTCCGACCGCGCAACTTCGCGATTTATGAAGACGGCATCCGGCAAAAGCTGGCCACGTTTGGAGAGGAGAACGGCCCGCCGAGGAGATTGGCGAACGAAGCCCCCGAAGTGGATGCGCTTGACACAATGCCTTCGCGCCCAGGGCGCATCACGGTTCCCGTTGCCGGCCACAGCGTCTTTATCCTCTTCGATACCAGCAATTACATGTACCGGGGATTTGTGTTTGCCCAGGACGCCATCGGGCAATTCGTCCGGTCGCTCGATCGCGTGGACCGCGTCGCATTCTACTCCTATAGCCGTGACCTCTCGCGCGGCGCGCGCCTTACCGCTGACCGCTGGCGCGTGCTGAGCGGCGTCCGCGAAACCGTCGCCGGGGACGATGCCGCGCTCTACAATTCGCTTCTGCTCACGCTGGAGGATGCAGCCCAGTTTTCGGGTAGAAAGGTCGTGGTGGTGTTTTCGAACGGGCCCGATAACGCCAGCGTTGTCGCCCCGGAGGATGTGCTGCAGCTTGCGCAGTCGGAGGGAATACCTATCTATATGGTGAGCACGCGGCGCGCCAAGCTGGACCCGGTCTCCACCGCGGTTTTCGAGCGTGTCAGCGCCGCAACGGGCGGTAAAGCGTACTTCGCAAAGAACTGGGAAGAACAGCAGAAGGCGTTCGCATCGATTCGAGCCGACTTGGCGCATCTTTACGCGTTGTCGTACTATCCTCAGCCGAACCCCAATCGTGGATGGCGCAAGATCACCGTCCGGCTGGTGGGCGTTCACATGACGAAATACCACATTCGCACCCGCAGCGGGTACAGGCCCGAGGTCGCCCGCCTCACGGGGGAGACGATTCCAAATCCCTAGGTTTCGCCGTGCGCGACCGGCCGCATCGAGTGCGGGCTGGACGCCGACGCTGCCCGGCCGCACCCACGCCGATGCGCGCCCATGCCCGACGGTAAGTCCAGGCGTCGAAAAATCATTAAAGCTGCCGGCCACGTCTGACGAAGAGGAGAGT
>JBOGJW010000340.1:0-4238 GCA_050745245.1 Terriglobia bacterium
TTCCCGCTCCCCCGCCTGCGCGGAGGACAAGCTTCGCGGGGATGACTGTAAATGGTGTTTGGTTGCGGCCGTAAGGCCGCGCTGCGCTACCTGCCGCGATTTCCGGATGTGCTGAGGAGCCGCAGGCAATGAAAACCCCTCACGCGAAAACTACTCTTTCGATCTCTTCCGCGGCCACACCACGCGCGGCGAGCGGCTTGGGAAAATCTGCTTCGAGGTCAGGCACGTAAAACTTCAGGAGACGGCTTGGCTCCTCCGGCACGAGGCGGTAGAAAAGCGTGGCAGGCGGGATGAGCCATACGGTTCCGGTGCGGTAGGCGTACCAGCCCGCGCTGGTTTCGACGCGCCCCTCTCCGGAAATAACGGTGAGGCACTCAACGCGCGCGCGCGGACCCTCCCATGCGGCGATAGATTTCAAATACAACTCTTCGACAGCGAAATACCGACAGGCCACGACGAATCGCCGCCACCCAAAGGTCTCGCGCGATTTCAGGTCGGGGAGGTCGCGCAGAGTGGGTGCCTCCGGCCGCATCACGCGCAACGCTTTGTCGATGTGCAAGGGGCGCGGCTTACCGTCCAGCCCCTTCCGGCCGAAGTCGTCGAGACGATAAGTGATGTCCGAGTTCTGTTCGGCCTCAAACAGCGTGAGCCCGGGGCCGAGCGCGTGCAGCGTTCCGGGAGGCACAAAGAGCGCCTCGCTTTCCTTGGGGACAAACCGCCGAAGCAGGTCCGAGACAGCGCCCCGGCGGGCCGCCGCCTCCAACTTCTGACGCGAGCCGCCGTTCTTCATTCCCAGCAGAATCTCCGCTCCCGGATCGCGCCCGACGATGTACCACATCTCACATTTTCCCAAACTTCCGGGCTCGTGAGCGCGGGCAAAATTGTCGTCCGGATGCACCTGGACGGAGAGCCAGTCGCTGGTGAAAAGAAACTTGGCGAGAATGGGGAACCGGCCTTCGGGGTCCGCGCGCCCGCAGAGCTCTTCGCCGTGCTCTTTGCAGGCCTGAGCAAGGGTCATTCCCGCCAGCGCGCCGTTGGTGAACACGGCCTCGTCGTCTGTAAGCCAGACCTCGCCAATGGGTTCATCCTCCAACCCTTTGCGGCGCGGATAGCGGCTGCTCAGAGTTTTTCCACGGCGAGTTGTCCAGGAACCAGGGTAGAGTGGCGCAAGGTCGCGCCGTCCCCAGACCTTCGGCTTGAAAACTGGCGTGAGTTCAAGCGGGCTATCGAGCTTGAGCATAGACCGGGACCAGCTTCGAGACGAACTGCCTGATCCTCTTCAGTCCCTCGTCGATCTGTGCCTGCGAGGTCGCATAGGAGATGCGAACATGCTCGCGCGTCCCGAAGCCCGGCCCGGGAACCAATGCGACGTGGACCTCTTCGAGGAGTCTCGTGGCCAGCCCGGTGGCGTCCGCAAGCCCCGCCTGCTCAAGCACGCGAGCGACGTTGGGATAGACGTAGAACGCGCCCTGCGGCATCACGCACTCAATGCCGGGGATGGCGCGCAGCCCCGCCACGATCTTGTCGCGCCGCCGCGCGTATTCCGCAAGCATCTGCGGCACGGAATCCTGCGGCCCGCTCAGCGCTTCCACCGCCGCCTTCTGGGCAATCGAGGTGGGGTTAGACGTGGAATGGCTCTGCAGCTTGAGCATGTTCTTCAGCAGAGCTTCGGCGCCCAGAGCGTAGCCCACGCGCCAGCCCGTCATCGAGTAGGTTTTGGAGAGCGATCCGACAATCAGCAAGTTGTCGCGGTTGCCCGATGAGCCGAGTGAGAACGGATTGAGTCCGTCATAAAGGAAATGGCAGTAGCACTCGTCCGACAGCAACAGGAAATTGTGCCGGACCGCGAGCGCCAGCAGCTTCTCCATCTCCTCGGAGGGCACGACTGCGCCGGTCGGGTTGCTGGGCGAGTTGATGATCAGCAGGCGCGTCTTCGGCGTGATCAGCTTCTCCACGGCCGCGGCGCGAACGGCAAAGCCTTCGCTCTCACGCGTCTCGAGGAGCACCGGCTTTCCGCCCGAGTAGTTCACGATGTCGAGGAAAGAGACCCAGAACGGCGCCGGAAGGATCGCCTCATCGCCGTGGTTCAGCAGAGCGGCCGCCGCTTCAAAGATGGCCTGCTTGCCGCCGACCGTCACAAGGCATTCCTCAGCGCGGTAGTTCGAGCCGAAATCGGAGGCGTGCCGCCGAACGATCGCCTGCTTCAGCTCGGGAATGCCGCCGGTGGGCGTGTACTTGGTAAAATTTTGGTTGATCGCCTCAATGGCGGCCCTCTTTATGTTTTCGGGCGTGGGGAAATCCGGCTCGCCCGCGCCGAAATCAACGACGTCGATGCCAGCCGCCTTGAGTTTCGCTGCCTTCTGCACCACGGCGAGCGTGGAGGAAACAGAGATTCTGCCGATCCGTTCGGAAGATTGCATGTCCTAATGACCTCGACGATTTATTGTCGCACTGTCTGCGACTCAGCTTGCGCGGGAAATTTCTGCCTGAGCCTTTCTTCCACAAGCTCCGGAACAAGACCGGCGACGGGACCGCCGTGATGGACAATCTCCTTCACCAGCCGCGAGCTGATATAAAGAAAGGAGCCTGCCGGCATCAGGAAAACCGTCTCGAGCGTAGGATCAAGCTTGCGGTTCATCAGCGCCATCTGCAGCTCGTATTCATAATCGGAGAACGCTCGCACCCCGCGCAGGACCACGCCCACTTTCTTGCGCCGGGCATAATCCACGAGCAGCCCGCTGAACGTATCCACGGACACATTCGGCAAATCGCGGGTTACGCTGCGCAGCATCTCCACGCGTTCCTCAACGCTGAAGAGAGGCTGCTTCTCCAGATTCGTCAGGACGGCGACAATCAGGCGGCTGAAAAGCCGGCTTCCCCGCTGGATCAGGTCCAGGTGGCCATTGGTAATGGGGTCAAACGACCCGGGATAAATGATCGCGACCTCAGCCATTTTCGGTTACAGGGATCCCCAGCCTGGGTGGAAGCGTTTCGAAACGGCTCTTGACAATTCCAGGAGTTGCGCGACTTTCCTGACGCAGTTTTCATTGTATCGTTGGGTTTCCGGGAATGTAAACCCTTTCTTCCGAGTCGTGGGCGCGTAGAGGCGGCTTTATGCCGCCATTTTGACTTGGCGGGATAAAGCCCGGCGCTACACGTGCGCCCGGTATAGCGGCGGTGCCTTCACCACCGCACGTTACTTTTTAGCCGCGGCAGCGATGGGGACATCGCCGCTACACTGCGAAGCCCCAATTCTCACGCAGGACCCAATAAGGCGGCTGGCGCACGCCGGATGGGGATAGAATCGAGATATGGTTCAAACGTTATTCGGTCCCACTGAAAAGAAGTCCGGGCTCTTCGACCGCCTCAAGAACGCGGTGTCCTCAACCAAGGCGCAGCTTGTCGAGCGGATTGACGTGCTCGTAGAGGGGAAAGAAAAGATTGACCTTTCGGTACTCGATGGGCTCGAGGCGACGCTGATCACAGCGGACCTCGGCGTGAAAACGACACAGGAAATCCTGGCCCATCTGCGCACGCGGATCGATCACCGTCAGCTTACCGAGGCGTCGCAACTGCGCGTGGCCGTAGAGCAGGAGATCCTCGGGGTTCTCGAGAAGCCGCCCCAGCCGGAACGCCCCCAGCCGCGGAAGCCCGCCCCCGGCCTGCCGGAAGTGATCTTCATGGTTGGCGTCAATGGCGTTGGCAAGACCACGAGCATCGCCAAACTCGCAAAATACTATCAGCAACAAGGGCGCCAGCCGCTGCTCGGAGCGGCGGATACCTTCCGCGCGGCCGCCATCGAGCAGCTTGAAATCTGGGCCGAACGCCTGGGAGTTGAGCTCATCAAGCAGAAGCCGGGCGCCGACCCGTCCGCCGTGATATACGACGCGCTGGCAGCGGCGCGCAAACGCAAAGCGGATCTGGTGATCGTCGACACCGCCGGGCGTCTGCACACCAAGTACAATCTGATGGCGGAGCTCGAAAAAATGTGCCGCATCGCCTCGCGTGAGGTGACGGGCGCGCCGCACCAAGTGCTGGTGGTGATTGACGCGACTACCGGGCAAAACGGACTCGCGCAGGCGCGACAGTTCGTGGAGCGCGCCGGCGCAACCGGCATCATCCTCACCAAGCTCGATGGCACCGCCAAGGGAGGCGTGGTGGTGGCGATTGCGCGCGAGCTGGGGCTGCCGATTCTCTTCGTCGGCATCGGCGAAAAAGCCGGCGACCTCCTGCCCTTC
>JBOGJW010000341.1:0-6003 GCA_050745245.1 Terriglobia bacterium
TCCCGGCGGACCGCCGCGGCGGTCCGGCAGGATGCCGGCGCTACAGTATTGACCCTTCGGGCGCGTCTGAATTAGTCTTCGAACCGGAGGAATTGTTGCATGCCGCCTCGCATTGAGATACGCCACATCGGGCAACACGATGGCCAGGATGTCGCCATCGACGGCTGGCTGCACAACCTGCGGGAGAGCGGCAAGCTGCTGTTTCCGATTATTCGCGACGGCACGGGCTGGGTGCAGGGCGTGGCGGCAAAGTCTGCCGTGCCGCCGGAAGTTTTCAGCACGCTGAAGGGCCTGACGCACGAATCCTCGCTCCGTGTGGAGGGCAAGGTTCGCGCCGATGCGCGCGCGCCGGGCGGTTACGAGCTCGACATCTCGAATGTGGAGATCATCCAGCGCGTTTCGCCGGAGCAGCCCTATCCAATCTCGCTCAAGGAGCACGGTGTTGACTTCCTGATGGATCATCGCCATCTCTGGCTGCGCTCCAGCCGCCAGCGCGCGATCCTCGGCGTACGCCACGAGGTGGTCCGCGCGGCGCGGGATTTTCTCGATGACGGCGGCTTCACGCTGGTGGATACGCCGATCTTCACACCCTCGGCCTGCGAGGGCACCACCAGCCTTTTCGAAGTGAAGTACTTCGACGAGAAAGCATACCTGACGCAATCCGGCCAGCTCTACAGCGAGGCCGCGGCCGCCGCTGTGGGCAAGAGCTACTGCTTTGGCCCCGTCTTCCGCGCGGAAAAATCGAAGACCCGGCGCCACCTCACCGAATTCTGGATGGTCGAGCCGGAGGTCGCCTTCGCCGGCCTCGGCGACATTTGCAAGCTCGCCGAAGAGATGGTGGCGTTCATCGTCGGCCGGGTTCTGGAGCGAAGACAGGCGGAGTTGAAGACGGTCGAGCGCGACACTTCCAAGCTCGAGCCCTGCGCGCGGGCGCCCTTCCCGCGGATTACCTACGACGAGGCTATTGAGATTCTCCGCCGGCGCGGCAGCTCCATCGAGTGGGGCGGCGACCTCGGAGGAACGGATGAGACGCTGCTTTCGGAAGAGTTCCAGCAGCCAGTCCTGATCACGCGCTATCCCAGTGCGATCAAGGCGTTCTACATGACGCCTGATCCCGCCCGCCCGGATCTTGCGCTGTGCGTGGACATGCTGGCCCCGGAGGGCTATGGCGAGATCGTGGGCGGAGGCGAGCGCCTCTCCGATTATGACCTGCTGCTTCGCCGCATTGAAGAGCACAAGCTGCCGCGCGATGCGTTCGAGTGGTATCTTGACCTCCGGCGCTATGGGAGCGTGCCGCACGCGGGGTTTGGGATGGGCGTTGAGCGGGCGGTCGGGTGGATCTGCGGCCTCGAGCACGTGCGCGAAACGATTCCGTTCCCGCGCATGCTCTACCGGCTGACGCCGTGAGGAGCGCGACCAGGACATGCCGCGTGATCCCGCGAAGCGGGACGCCGTGGCTGGCGCAGACCCTTGGCAGATTGCTGAGAAAGCGGGAAAACTGTCATCCTGAGGAGGTCGCCGCGGTGACCGACGAAGGATCCCTGTATTTCAGTTTTCGAAAATACGGGGATTCTTCGCTGCGCTCAGAATGACACGGCCCGAAGTTTTTTCAGCAATCTGTCAGGCCTGCGTGGGCCTCGTGATCCTGTTACTATAATCCAGGAGCGGCGTTCCGCGGCAGCAATGCCTCAGTCTCGGGTGTGGATGTAGCGGCGGGTTTATCCCGCCAGCCAAGAATGGCGGCGTTAAGCCGCCTCTACGCGTCTGAAACTGAGGCATTACGCGCCGCGTTCCCAAGCGGGCAGGTGAATCGTGTCGGATCAGGCAGGTGCTTCGGAAAAGCGGGCCGTGTATAACATCGGCGACATTCTCGAGATTCTGCCGCACCGTTATCCCTTTCTGCTGGTGGATCGGATAATCTCCCTCGAGCCCGGCAAGCGGATCGTGGGGCTGAAGAACGTCACCGTCAACGAGTCCTTTTTTCAGGGCCATTTTCCCGGAGCGCCGGTGATGCCGGGCGTGCTGATTATCGAGTCGATGGCGCAGGTGGCCGGGGTGTTGATCTACCGCGACCTCCCGGAAAAAGAGAAAAAGTTGATCTACTTTACGGGCATTGAGAACGCGAAGTTCCGCCGGCCGGTTACGCCCGGGGACCAAGTCCTGGTGGAAATGGAGATGATCAGTCGCCGCAACAATTTCGGGAAGATGGCGGGCCGCGCAACCGTCGACGGAAAGCTGGTTGCGGAAGCTACCGTCATGTTTGCCATTATCGATCACCCCGCGCAATGAGAGCCCACCCCACGGCAATCATCGACACCGCAGCGCGCCTCGCCTGCACCGTGACGGTAGGTCCATACAGCGTTATCGGAAAAGATGTGGAGCTGGGCGACGACTGCGAGGTGATGTCCCACGTGGTGATCGGCGGCCCGGCGCGCGCCGGGAAGGGAAATCGCTTCTTCCCCTACGCATCGATTGGCCTCGACCCTCAAGACACCAAGTATCACGGCGAGCAAACGCGACTCGAGATCGGAGACGGCAACACTTTCCGGGAATTCGTGACTGTGCACCGCGGCACAGAGGAAGGCGGCGGCGTCACGCGAATCGGCAGCCGCAATCTTCTGATGGCCTACGTCCACGTGGCGCACGACTGCCGTCTGGAAGACGATATCATTATGGCGAACGGCGCTTCGCTCGCCGGCCACGTTGAGATTGGGGATCACGCGACGGTCGGGGCGTTCTGCGGCATCCATCAGTTCTGCCGCATCGGCGCTCACAGCTTCCTGGGCAGCTACACGATCGCGAATAAGGACATCCTGCCTTACTCGAAGACCAGCGCGCCGCGGCCCATGGAGGTGCTGGGTGCGAACCGCATCGGGCTCGAGCGCCACGGCCTGGGCAAGCACGACATTGACGAACTCGAGGCCGCCCTCCGCCTGCTCACGCGCTCCAAGCTAAACACCACCCAAGCGATCGAGGCGATTGAAGCGCGCGGATTCCAGTCGCCGCACGTCCAGGCGCTCACCCGGTTTATCCGAGAATCGCAGCGCGGCGTCGTGAAATAAATTGTGAATCGTAAATGGTGAATGCCGAATGGTGAATTATCAGTTCTGAGTGCTGGGTTATAGGTGTGGACAAGCTTCGCCGGATTAGCAGCTTATTCCCCAAGCCACTAAGCCTGATGAGCCAATGAATCAATGATTCAATGAAGCAATGATTAAATGAGCCAATGGATTCAATGATTCAATGATTCAATCCATCAATTCCCATCGCTTTGCGATGATTGCCGGGAATGGCCGCTTCCCATTCCTCGTTCTTGAAGGGGCCAGAGAACAGAACGTTGACCTGGTGGTTTTCGCCATCCGCGAAGAAGCTTCGCCTGAGCTCTCCCGGAAATCTTCCCGAGTGCACTGGCTCAGCCTGGGCGAGGCGGCGCGGCTTATGGAGCTGCTCCGCGCTGAGCGCATCGACAAAGTGATTCTCGCCGGCCAGGTAAAGCACGCCCAGCTCTACAGCTCGATTCCCGCCGATCACGTGGTGAGCGGCGCACTGAGCGCCCTGGACAGAAAGAACACTGACGCCCTGATCGGGGCTTTCGTGCAGATGCTCGAAGGGCAGGGGATCGAGGTGACGGATTCGACCCTGTTCCTTAAACCCATGCTTGCCTCTTCCGGCCTGCTGAGCGGGCGCGAGCTCGACGCCGGCGAGCGCGCCGACGTTGAATACGGCCGCCAAGTCGCCAAAGCGCTGGCGGGGCTCGATATCGGCCAGACGGTTGTCATCGCGGACCGCGCGTGCATCGCGGTTGAGGCGATGGAGGGCACCGACGCCGCCATTGAGCGCGCCGCTGATCTGAGCAATGGCCGCCGGCTAGTGGTGGTGAAGGTGAGCAAGCCCGGCCAGGACATGCGGTTTGACGTTCCTGTTGTCGGCCCTCGCACCGCCGAGGTGATGCAGCGCTCAAACGCGCGCGTGCTCGCCGTAGACGCCGCCAAGACGCTGCTCTTCGAGCGCGACCTGCTGCTGCGGAAAGCCGCCGAAGCAGGCATTTCCATCATCGGCGTGGAGTAGTCCGGCGCCGCGTCGAGGGCGGGCACAACCTGGTTGACGTGCAAACAGCCCCACGCAAAGTAGCGGCGAATGTAGCGGCGGGTTTTATCCCGCCAGCGCAAAAAAGGCGGCGTAAAGCCGCCTCGGCGAGCCCGAAACTGCGACGTTACCTACCTCTCTCCGCTTTTGTAGCATCCAAGCACGCGCAGAAAATCCGTGACCTCTGCAAGGTGGTCCAGCGCCTTCTGGCAACGCGTGTCCTTCACGTTGCCCTGGAAATCGACGTAAAAGAAGTACTCCCACGGACGGCCGCGCACGGGGCGCGACTCCATCTTTGTCAGGTCGATATCGCGAAGGGCAAAAACGCTGAGGCATTTGAAAAGAGCGCCAGGAACATTCCGCGTCGAGAACGCAATCGAGACCTTGTTCGCTCCTTGGGGGAGGGAAGGCGAGAGCGACAGCGCCAGGAACCGGGTATAGTTTTCCCGGTGGTCCTCCAGATGCCTCTGCAGAATTTTTCCCCCGTAAACGTCGGCGGCGATGCGGCTGGCGATGGCGGCGGCGCCCGGGATTTTGCGCTCGGCCAGCATCTTCACACTGCCGGCCGTGTCGTAAAACGGGATCTTTTCCACTTTCGGGTGCTGCTGGAAAAACCGGCCGCACTGGGCCAGCGCCACCGGGTGCGAGTAGACCTGGCTGAGGTTTCGCAGCGTGGTGCCGGGAAATGCGATCAGGTTGTGAACGATGCGCAGGTTCACCTCGGCCACGATCTGCAGCTTGTGTTCGAGCAGGAGATCGTAATTTTCGTAGACGGACCCGGCCAGCGTGTTTTCGATGGGCGCCAGGCAGTAGCGCGACTCGCCATCGGCCACACTGCGGAAAATTGCGGCAAAGGTCTCCTTGGGCAGGACGCGAGTCTCGCGGCCCATCAGCAGTTCCGCGGCCTCCTGGCTGAATGAGCCGCGCTCGCCTTGTATCGCAACCAGCGCCATGCTGCGCATTGTATCATCCCCGGCCGCAACCCTGCGGTGCAGGTGCGGTGAATCGCAGATGCGCTGCGATTATAACGGCGGTCTGTATTGCAACACCGTAATTTCTTGTTTTTTGGCAAACGTTCCGGATGCACGCGGGCCAGCGTCACCGGTGTCACCCCCGCGAAAGCGGGGGTCTATTGATAAAATGGATTCCCGCTTTCGCGGGAATGACTGTAAATGGCGTTTGGTTGCGGCTCTGCCGCGCCGCTCCGCCCAGCCTTTCCATCCGCATGCCAGCGGCGCTCATAGAGCGCCGCTCCGCCCATCAGTAGATCAGGTCGAAATATGTGTTGAACGTCAGGTGCTGGTAGCCGATGAAGTGGCCGTAGAAGGGCGAATCGACGTTGTTGTATAAGTCCACGGGGTTGAGGTGGTTGGTGATGTCGTAAACCTGCAGCGCGCCGCGGAATTTGTGGCGCTTCAAAAATCCGATGTGCAGAAAGGGCAGGTGAAAGTCCTTGCTGATTTTGAAGTCGAGCGAATAGAAACGCGGAAATCGGCGGCCCTGCGGCGGACCGGCGTAGTTCTGATACTCGTCGTAGGAGGAATAGGGGAACCCGGTATGAATATCGAAGACGGGGCTCAGCGTAAGCCCCCAGGGCGCCGCGAATTCGCCCCAGGTAATGACGCGGTTGGGGATATCCGAAGGCAGGTCCGCAAAGTAATCCGGGCGAATGATGGGCTGTTCGAAGGGCACGTAAAGGGCGCTCAGCGTATTCAGGTCGCCGCGCGCGGTGCTGTGCACGTACGAAATGTTCAAGTCGGCCTTTTCACCGGTGCGCCAGCGCATCGTGGTCTCGAACTCCTGGTAGCGCGAGCTGCCGCTGTTGGTCAGCAGGAATGCGTTGCTGTTATCGCCGAGGTGCTGCGGGTTCACCAGAAACTCTCCGAGGCCCCGGCTGCCGAGATAACTCGCGCGGAG
>JBOGJW010000342.1:0-2935 GCA_050745245.1 Terriglobia bacterium
TGGCGCTAATTGTGCAAAACGGCCCCCGATCATGTGCATAAAAATTATGTTACCTCAGTAGCTTCCACCACAAAAATTATCAGACGCGCCTGTGGAAAAAAGAAATGAGGAATTGCAACGCGAAGCGCCCCGGTGTTAGGTTAGGCAGGCGGCTGCGCTCCGCGCCCGAGTCGGTAATTCAGGGCTCGCGGATCGCGCGCGATCCAATTTAAGGGACAGGAGGGCCGACGGTGTTGCAGGTGGATGTGACGGGACTGGGCTTGAATGCCACCGACACGGTGCTCCTCGTCCGGGGCTTCCCTGCCCTGGGCGGCAAGGAGCGCGTGGTGTCGGTCTCGCGGCAGGCGGGCGGGCAGGTGGCCACGGCGCTGGTCGCCTGCCAGCGCCTGGGGCGCAGGGCGCGCTACATCGGCAATGTGGGTGATGATGATGGCGGGCGGCTTCAGCTCGAAAGTCTGAGGTCGGAGGGGATCGACGTCGAGCAGGTGCGCGTCGCCAAGGGCGCGCCGAATCAGTTTGGCCACATCATCGTAGACCAGGGGACCGGCGAACGAACTGTCTTCTGGGACCGCGATCCGCGGCTTGCGTTACGCGCCGACGATTTGACCCGGGAAGCCATCGCGACGGCGCGCGTGCTTCACCTCGACGGATGCGATGTGGAGGCGTGCCTGAGGGCGGCGCGCTGGGCGCGCGAAGCGGGGATTCCTGTCACCGCCGATCTCGATACGGTCTACAAGCAGGTGGAGACGCTGTTCCCCAATATCGACTATCTGCTGGCGTCCGCCAATTTCCTGCCCTCGGCCACGGGCGAAGACGACCCCTTCCGGGTGCTCGAGTACATGGCGCGCGAATACCGCATCGCGGTGCCGGGTATGACGCTGGGGCGTGACGGGGCCCTGATTTACTGCAACAACAGCTTTATCTATTCTCCGGGTTTCGTTGTTGAGACGGTAGATACCACGGGCGCCGGCGACGTGTTCCACGGCGCCTTTATCCACGGCCTGCTTGCTGGCTGGCCGTTCGAGCGGATCCTGGAGTTTTCAAACGCCATGGCGGCGCTCAACTGCACGGCCCTGGGCGCGCGAGGCGGAATCCGCACCGAGGCAGAGGTGGAAGAGCTGATGCGGCACGGCGCACGCCACGTGAACCGAAGCTACGCGGCGCACACCGCATTGTCCGGGGTTCGCAGCCCGAAGTCCTGAGCCCAGATCAATCGAAAGGGTCGCCAGGCAAGGAGGTTTGGAATGGATCAGCAAGCATATAGTCTTGTGACGGGCGCTTCGTCGGGCATTGGCGAGTGCTTCGCGCGGGCGCTCGCGGCACGCGGACGTAATCTTGTGCTGGTGGCGCGCTCGGGCGACCGGCTGGCGCGGCTGGGCGAAGAGCTAAAGCAGCGCCACGGAGTTCAAGTAGAACATGAAGCTATGGATCTGGGGGAGACCGGGGCGGCGGCTCGGCTTTCGGGCGCACTCCGGGAGCGCGGCCTGGAAATCGACCTGCTCGTCAACAATGCCGGATTTGGCGCGCAGGGGCGATTCTGGACCATCCCGATCGAGCGCCAGGCGCACATGCTGCGGCTGAATATTCAAGCACTGGTTGAACTGTGCTACCTCTTGCTTCCCCCGATGGTGGACAAGCGCCGTGGCGGGATTATCAACGTCTCCTCTACCGCCAGCTTTCAGGCCCTTCCCTACACCTCCGCTTACGCCGCCACGAAAGCGTTCGTGACTAGCTTTTCCATGGGCCTCACCGAAGAGTTGCGGCCCTACTCGGTTCGAGTGGTGACGCTCTGCCCTGGAACCACGCGAACCAATTTCTTTAAGGCTGGCAACTATGCCCCGATCCGTTTTCGCGGCGGCTTTCAGGCGCCTGAAAAAGTGGCCGAGGCCGGATTGCGGCAACTTGACCGCGGTGGCGGGCTGGTGCTGGCGCGCGACTTCGATAAGCTCCTGGTGTTCGCCGAGCGCTTCCTGCCGCGAACATGGATTGTGCGCAGCGCGGGACAACTCTTCAAAGGCAGTGACAAGTGACAAGAGGCGAGTGACAAGCGGAATGATGAATTCTGAATTATGAATGCTGAGTGCTGAGTGCTGGGTTGCAGAAATATCACTTAGGGTTCTTCAGCACTCAGCACTCAGCACTCAGGAGCAGTTCGGAGAGCTTCTGGGTGAAGGCGGAGCGGGCCATGACGCGGTCGCATCCGGCGGCGCGGGCGGCGGCGGCGAGATCCCCCTGGACGTGGGAGAGAAAGCCGATCACCGGAACCGCGATACCTTCGCTCTTCAACTCGCGAATCGAATCGAGCGCGAGACCGGAGCGATGGTTCAGATCGACGAAGATAGCGCGCGCGGGTCCTTGGCGAAGGCGTTCCAGGAGCTTTTCGGGCGGCGCCGGCTCAATGCTGACCCCAAGCTGTTGCGCAGTCTGCTGGATTCGCGAAAAGAAAAACAAGTCTTCTACCACTACCAGTATGCTGCCGGCCATTGTTCCCTCCCTCCACTATACCTCGGGGCAAGACTCTCGGTTTTGTGCAGCGCCAGGATTTTCCATCGGGTGCGCGACATAGAAGTTGGAATTAAGCGGCAATTCCTGCCCGGCGGCCCTCCCAGTAATCCTCAAAGCGGCCATCGAGATAAGAACAGCGCAGAGCCAGAATGGCGTTGGCACCCCGAACTGTCCAGAACATACCCGAGCGTTTGAAACGGCAACCGATCACGGTCTTGCATCCCGCTTCGATGACGCCCGAGCCCACAAACAGGTGCTGGCGGCGAAACTTGGGATATCGCATGCGCTCGGCATTCCTCTCAAAGTAGTCCGCCGCGGTGCGAATCTTCGCCGCGACTTCGGGATGGCGGGAATCCAAGGACCGCAACCGCTCCACGAGCTTTTCGATTTTCCCCTTGTCGAGCAGGCGTCTCTGGTAGATCTTCATCCA
>JBOGJW010000343.1:0-3071 GCA_050745245.1 Terriglobia bacterium
CTAAAAAAACCTTGACAACGCCGACGCCATTATAGATGCGGCTTTTCCGGCTTTTTGCGGCATTTCCGTCCGCATTATGGAAAAAACCGCGGACCCCCAAAGCGGGGACCCACGCTACTCGATTCTCTCGACGCCGTGGAACTTCGCTAATACACTCTTGTTGACAAGCCGCCCGTGCGCGCACTACTTTTATGTTCCGAAATTTTCGTGGCCATCGGCTCACGATCCTCAGACCATCATCTCTAAAAGGCAGGGAAGAATCCATGCGAAAGTCACAAAGTGAACCGGCATCGAAAGCGCTCTCGCGGCGCGATTTATTACGACTGATTCCTGCGCTTGGCATCGCGGCGGCGCTGCCCGCAGGCTTGTACGCAGCAGCCGAGCCGCACCTTGACTTCCCGACTCGGCCGCGAGAACGCCTGGCGGTCACCTCCTACCCGTTCCGCGCCTGGCTGGTTAGCCCGGCGAACCGCGCACGCGAGCCGAAAAAGCCCGGCCTGGACATGTGCGAATTTCCCGAGATGATTGCCCGGCGCTTCGGTGTGCACAATGTCAACCCGCTGGGCGATCACTTCGCCTCCACCGCGCCGGCCTATCTCGACAAATTTCGAAACGCGCTGGCCGCGGCGCGATCTCACCTCGTCGGGCTTGGGCTGGGCGGCGCGCAATTCTGGGACCCTGATCCGGCTCGCGTAGAAGCGGCGGTGGAATACGGCAAGAAGTGGATCGATATCGCCGCCGCGCTTGGCTCGCCCAGCGTGCGGCAGCACCTCCGCGGCTCGCATGGGGTTGCACCCGATGTAAACCGCGCCGCATCGAGCCTGGGCCGCCTGGCGGAGTATGGCGCCAAGAAAAACGTTGTCGTCAATCTCGAAAACGACAGCCCGGTGAACGAAAACCCCTTTTTCATCGTGAAGGTAATCGAGCAGGTTCGCAATCCGTATCTGCGCGGCTTGCCCGACTTCGGCAACTCCATCCGCGGCCAGGACGCGGCTTACAACCAGAGGGCGGTCGCCGCGATGTTCCGCCATGCCTTCAACATGTCGCACATCAAGGACGCGCTTGCGGGCGAGGGCGGATCCACTTACAAAATTGACCTGGCCAGGATGTTCGGCATCGCGAAGAGGAGCGGCTATCGCGGTTACTTCTCGATGGAGTGGGATACGAGCCAGGGTGATCCTTACGACGGCACACGGCGGTTGATCCGCGAAAGCCTGCAGTACCTGGGCTAAGCGGGTGGCGCGGACCTGCGTTTTTCAGCTCCGCGACTGGCACGAAACGCCGCAGACCTCAAAGGTGGAGGTCCGCATTGCAAGGTCGTAATTTCTTGTTTTTTTAGCAAACATTTGGATGCCTATGTCGATGTCACCCCCGCGAAAGCGGGGGTCCATTGATAAAATGGATTCCCGCTTTCGCGGGAATGACCGTTAATGGCGTTTGGTTGCGGCCATGAGGCCGCGCTGCGCTACCCGCCCCACGCCGACTCATTAGCCCTCCGGTCCGACAAATGGCGGCGTAAAGCCGCCTCTACGGGCCCGAACTGTGGATCACCAGCGCCGTCGAGGTGCGAACGGCGGTGTTGGGCGCATAGAAACCCGTGAGGTCGGCGTGTCCGGCCAGCGTATCCACTTCCTGGCCTTGAATCAAAAATTTCACTCGCTCGACCGCGGGGATGTTGGCCGCCAGCGAGTCTACTACCGAGTAGATTGCCAGCGTCTCGCTCTCAATGCCCACCGGAAAATCCCTGGTAATATCGGAAGAAAAGTCCAGGTAAGCGGTTCCATCCGCAGCCAGAAAAACGGCCCTCAGCGCCGCCGTCGAAGGCAGCGGCCGCGCGTGCCCGTGCTCTGAGCCCTGAATCAGAGCCAGAACGACCTGCCGGATACGGTCCTCGTAGTTCGCGGCGAGCGCGATCTGGCGGCCCTCCTGGTCGAGCGTGCCCGTATCATAGTCCGGAAAATACAGCGCCACTGCCATCCGCTGCGCGCCGGCCTCTGATTGCAGCGCTTGCTGGCTCAACTGCGTCCGGATTTCGCTCTCCGGCCGCTGACGGTTTTCAAAAAACGTGCGGTGATAAAGCGCACGAAGGTAGAACCCACACGCAACCAGAACGGGAATGAGGATCAGGACAAAGATGAAGTGACGGCGTGTCATTTCGCTGCTCCTGCGGGCACGAACTGCTGCAGCGCTGCCGCGATGGCGCCGGCGATCTGCTGCTGGAATTGCGCGGAGTTCACCAGGCCCGCATTCTCGTCCGGCGCGAGCGTGCCTACTTCAACTGCGACGGCGGGCGCGGCAATGCTGCGAAGCTGGCGTACCGGCGCCTGCTGCTGCGCTGGCGCCGTCACGCCCTGGATCTGCGCAAGCCGCTGCTGAACGATGGCGGCGAGTTGCTGGCTTCTCGTGAGCTGCGGCTGCTGCGCCATGTTCCAGCGGACGAAGAGCGAGCTCGGACCGCCGTGCGGTGCGACCGGCGCTGGCGGCGAGCTCTGCTCGTAGGTGTAAACCGCCGCCACCGGCGAGCGATCCCCGAGGTCGCCGGCATGGAAAGTGACGAAGACGGCGGGTTCCGACGTATTGGCGGTGAGCGTTCGCTGCTCGATGCTCGGGTCGGCATCCCCGCTCCGCGTCAGGATGACTCGATACTTCTTGGTGGACGCGAGGCCGGCGGCCGCCTTCGCCGCGATCTGCGCCACAACATTCTTCTCCAGAACGCCGTCGCGGCTGCGCGCGCCCGAATCGCTCCCTCCGTGACCCGCATCGAGCACGATAGCCGGGAGCGGTGGAGGCGCCGGCTGTGCTGGCGGAGCGGGCGGTTTTGCGCCAGGCGGCGCGGCGGAGGGAGCGCCGGGCTGAGGCGTTGCGGGCCGCGTGGACGGGGGACCTTGCGCGGGCGCGGAGGCAGGCTTCACCACGCCGGCCACAAACGTTTCGCCGCCCTCCGCCAATTGAGGATAGAAGTTCAGCCCCGGCTCACCGGGAGTAATGATGAATTTGGGCCGCCCGTTCTGATCGTCGAAATCAAGCGCCTTCACGTACGGGTTCTGAAATGAAACGTGCTGCTCCAGAGG
>JBOGJW010000344.1:0-4325 GCA_050745245.1 Terriglobia bacterium
CGCCATCATGAATTCGAAGAACTGATCTTCGTTGAGCCGCGGGTTGAAGATAAATGCGGTTGAGACGTGCCCCCGCCGCAGCCACTCCAGCAGCTTGTTAATCAGCGTCGTCTTGCCGGTGCCGACCTCGCCGGTGAGCAGCACGAAGCCCTTGCGATTGCGGACGCCGTACGTCAGGCAGGAGAGGGCCTCCTCCGTGTGCGGCGTCACGAACAGATACCGCGGGTCCGGATTCACGTTGAACGGGTTTTCACGCAGGCCAAAAAATTTCTTGTACATAGAATTAGCGGCGGCTTTGTGCCGCCGTGTCTTGACTTCGGTCGGGACGTGATTTGGGCCGCCTCGGCCTCACACCGGCGTTTTCAGCATCCGGGGCTTCCTTCGGAGCCTGCCCAGGAAGCGGCTGTGCCCGTTGCTGTTGCCGTTCACCGCCCCGCTCACCTCGGGAATGAGCGCCAGCGTCGGCACGCCTAAAAAGTATTCCACGTCGCGCTCGTCCTGCAGAGCTTTGTCGCGCATCTCGATCAGCAACACGATGCCAAAGCCTACGATGAGCCCTGCAATGAGCCCTCCGCCGGCGAAGCGTACCTTGTCGGGAAAAGACGGCTTCACGGGCAGGTCCGCGGGATCGAGAATTACGAACTGCTGCCCTTCCTGCCGGCGCTCGAGGCTGGTCGACATCCGCGAGATATCCTCTTTGGATAACAGGCTGTTGTAGAAGTCGAGCGCCGTCTGATAATTGCGCGTGATGTCCTTATACTGCTGTTCGACCGAAGGCGCCATGCGGAGCTTGCCCTCATAGCTCGCGATTTCGCGGCGCAGGCGCGCCTCATCGCGCTGATCCCCGCGAATCGCTTCCTCGATCGAATGAAGCTGCAGGCGAAGCTGCCTGATCTGCGGCGGCATCGAGAGTACGCTCAGCGGGCGCGACGGGGCTGATTTGGCGCCCGCGCTTGCCTTCTCGGTTGCCGCCCGCTGTGCAATCTGCTTCTTAAGAAACACGATATCCTGCTTCGCCTTGATGACGTCCGGGTAGCTGTCGGTGTAGCGTGTCTGGAGGTCCATCAGGTGGTTTTCGGCCGCGCTGAGCTGCTGCTGAAGCGTCTGGGGGCTGTTCCCGGTTTGAGAGGCCTTCCACGCGGCCGTTTCCTGGGCAAGGAGAGCCTCGGTGTAATTTCGATCCTCTTGATAGCGCCCGATCCCGTCCCGCAGGCTGTTGAGCTGCGCCGTCAGCGCTCCAACGATCTGGATGGTCGACTGCTCCTGGTCCGGCAGCGCCCCGAAATACCGCCGCTTGAAGGCCGCCAGCTTCGCGTCCTGCTCATCCAGGCGCTGCTTGGCTCCTACTAACTGCGTCTGGATGAAATCCGCCGTACCCTGCGCGCGCTGCTCACGCAAGCGAAGGTTCTGGTCCACAAACATCGAGGTAATCTCGTTGCAGATCGCCTGGGCGCGGCTGGGATCGGCCGCCGTGAAACTGATCTGGAAGCCCGGAAGCTGATTCTCCGAATTCGGACGCACCGTTCCATCGTTCGAGAACGACACCGGCTTCACGATGATCGCTTCACGCATGCGCGCCACGAGCTGCTCCATCGGCACGCTGTTCCAGTCCTTCTTATAGAGCCCGTACCGTTCAATCAGCGGCTGGAGCTTGCTGCGGCTGAGGATCTGCTCCTCCATATTCGCCAGGCGCGACATCAGGTCGTCGCCCACGACGGAAGGAACGATACTGGGCGGCACCTTCGGCTGCTCGATCAGGATCATGCTGTTCGACGTGTACTTGGGCGGAAGCCGCCGCGCAATGAGCACGGCGATCACCGGACCCAGGATTACCGGAATAGCGATGATCCAAGCGCGCCTGCGGAAAATGGCCCAGTAATCGTCCATCCCGAGCTGCCGGCCTGTAAGCATGATTTGTCGTCTCCTGTTGCTGCGAACACCGTGGCGGCGGTGTCCTCACCGCCGGCCTTTATTACCATTTCGGCGATGGGGACATCGCCGCTACAGCTTGACCCTAAAGCCCCCTGGGCCTCGGAGTAAAGGTAATTCCCACTCCAAACATCTGCCGCGCAAGCCCGAGCGCGCAAACCTCGCCTCGGCACCCAGTGCTGCTGGACGCCTGGCGCTGGTATTCGTAACTGATAAACAGGCTGGTAAAGCGGCTGATCGCGTGCGTCACCACCGCGTTGCCAAACCAATAGTCGAAATGCGTGTTCGAGCTCGATAACCCGGCGGAAGTCAGCAGGCCCGAATTCCTGCTATTCCCTCCGTAGACCGACATGGACCACTTTCGCGTGACCTGGCGCGCCCAGTTCAGGTCCACCATGGTCGTCGTCGCGCCGGCCAGCACGCCGGACCCAGCCGTGGCGTACCGGCCAGCATAGATTCCGAACACGTTCTTGCCGCGCTGGTAACTCAGCGCGCCCGTCGCCGTGGCGTAAGTTCTCGAAGTGGAGCCGAGTCCGCGCGTCTGATATCTCATTAACTCCGGACCGCCATACGCCTGAAAGCTCAGCCGCCCCGTAATCTTGCGCCCGTAGGCAAGCTCCACCATCTGTGTATAGAAGGATTCCGGGAGGCCGACATAGCCAAACCGCCAGTAGGTGTAATCCACCGAAATGGTGTCCCGCGCCGTGAGAACGCGGTTCACACCGACCACACCGAATGCCTGATTGCTGCTGATGAAGCCCTGGCCGCGCTTGCCGGCCTGCAGCGTTCCGTAAAGCCCGGTGAACGTCACCGAGGTGCGAGGCGACGCGGAGTAACCTAGCTCCGCCAGAGAGGTGTTGCTATAAGCGCCAAACTGGCTCGTCAGGATCGACTGGCTTGCGGTAAACGCCGGATTGATCTGTCCCAGGCCGCCCAGGCCGCCCGCAAAACCGAATCCGCTCGAAAACCCCGCCCCGATCCCGCCCGGGATTCCCATTCCTCCGAACCCGTACGAGGCCGATGGCAAATATGTGAACTGATCCCCGAGGTTCAGCGCCCAGCGCCGGAACTGAATTGAATCCGACAGGTTCGCCATATGAAACGACGTGGAGAAAGAGGGACTATTGTCGTAGATGACTCCGCCGCCCAAGTAGGCAGCGCTCAGCGAGTTGGTCCGCGAATTGTGAGTCAGCGAAAGCTCCACGGTAGGAAGAGTGGCCACGAGCGTGCCTTGGCTCGACCCGGGTACAAATTGTTGGGCGTTAGTTTGCGCGCCCTCGAAGATCGAAAACTCCGGCTGAAAGTAGCTGTGCTGCTCCAGCGCCGATCCCAGGCTGAACAGGTAGGCGCCCCCGAGCGGGTGCGTATCGGGCTGCAACTTGGGACTGGAGCTCGGCGTTCCGGGGCTCGTCACTGTCTGCACCGGGGCTCCCGGCGCCGCCGCTCCGCCCGCGGGGTTCGCCTGCTGAGGCGCTGTATCCTGTGACCAGCATGTGCCGGCGGCCAGGGTCAATGCGAACAGGATTACCATCCACTGCTGATTTGGTCTCATGGGTTCGCTTCAGGCTGCCTGGAGTTCCAATCGCTTCCACTTGCTAACCTCGCGCCGGACGCCCCCTCTCACGGCACGATGATGGTGTCGCCCGGCCGCAGTTGAATGTTCTCATTCAGGTTCTTGCCCGCGACCACGTCCTTGTAATTAAACGGAAATTTCTGCTGGCCGCCATTCTCATTGCGGAGAATGTAGATCTTTTTCGGATTCGCGAACTCCGTGAAGCCGCCGGCCGCCGAAAGAGCCTGCAGCACGGTGATCCCGGGCAGCAGCGGAAAAACGCCCGCGTGCGCCACCTCGCCCAGGACGTAATAGCGCTGGCTGTTGACCTCCGTCACCACTACCGTGACCAGCGGGTCCTCGACATACTTTTTGAGCCTTTGCGTAACCGAGTTGGCAAGCTGCATCGCCGTCAGCCCCGCCGCCTGGACGTCGTTAATCAGAGGCAAAGAGATCTTGCCATCAGGACGCACCGGCAAGCCGCGGAAGGAGAGGTCCGGCTCCTTCCACACGCTGATGTCCAGCACGTCCCCGGGAGCGATAATATAGGTCGGCCCTGCGGGAACGTTCAGTCTCCCGGAAGAGGTCGCCGCTCCCTTCTCTGCTTTTTTCTGGCCCGCTGCCGCTGGGGCCGGGACGAGCAGCGCGCACGCCACAAGAAACATTGCCGCCGCGGTAATCCGCCTCGTCATTTCCTCGTCTCCTCCGAAGCTGTAGCGGCGGCCTATGACCGCCGGTTTTTTGATCGATTCGGCGCTCGCAGAGCGCCGCTGCAGTTACGAGCTGGGCTCCTCCAGCCCGATCTGTTTCAGCTTGTATAGCAGCGCCTTGTAGCTGATCTGCA
>JBOGJW010000345.1:0-4159 GCA_050745245.1 Terriglobia bacterium
GCATCAGCGCGCGCCGGCGGCGCGTTTCCAGGAACGCGATCAAATCGGAGAGCTGCTGCGTCGTGATATTCCCGTTGTAGGAGGGCATGTTGGTTGCGCCGCTGTAGATGCGCGTTTCCATCTGGGCCGCCGTCATCCGGTCCGCCGCGTAGGTAAGGTCCGGGCCGCGCAGACCGCCGTAGCCCGCAATCGTGTGGCAGTATTCGCAGCCTTTATCGTGGAATACTTTGGCGCCGCTGGCAACCGGGCCGGTGGCTGTTCCCACTACGGAAACGGGCAGCTCGGGAGCGTTCATGCGCGGCGACCAGGGGGCCACGTGGCCCTTGGTTCCAAAGAAGGCGATCAGAAAAATCACGAAAGCGACAACTGCGAAAGACCACGGGCGCTTCAGCGGGCTGCGTTCTCCCTTGCCGGCGACCAGCGGCAGCGCCACCAGAAAAACCACGAGGAACAGCGGGCCAAGAACGATGACGTAATTCTCCGACCAGCGCGGGAGCAGCGAGAGCACGGCAAAGTACCAGAGGAAGTACCAGTCGGGGCGGGGCGACGCTCCGGTGAGCGATGGATCGGGCGGCTTACCGAGCAGCGGCGGCCCAACGAGCACCGCGAGGGCGACAATTGAGCCGATCACGATGAGCCCGAACACGGCGTCACGCCACGCGGCGTCGGGCCAGAACGGGATGCCTTCACGATGGACGAGGTCGTGATACCAGCGGGTGTAAGTCTTGGGGTCAACGGGCCGGCCGGCTTTCGGCGGCTCCGAGATGCCGTTGCGGATAACCAAGTAGAGGTGGAAGCCAATAAAGAAGAAGATCAGCCCCGGAATAAAGAAGACGTGCAGGGCAAAGAAGCGGCTGAGGGTGGCGCCTCCCGCCGTATCGCCTGCCAGGATGAAATGGCCAAGCCAGTTTCCGATGACTGGCGTGCGCCCGGCCTGCTCGGCTGCGACCACGGCGCTCCAGAAGCCGTTCTGGTCCCAGCGCAGGAGCTGGCCCGTGAACGCCATTCCCAGGACCAGCAGAAGAAGCGCAGCGCCGGTGAGCCATCCCATCTGGCGGGGATATTTGTAGGCGCCGAACAGGTACACGCGGATCGCGTGGATGCCGATCAGGATCACCATCGCCGAGGCGCCAAAGTAATGAATACCTCGCACGATGGATCCGAAGCGCGTGCCGCTGATGAAGGCGAGCGTATGATACGCCTGCCCGGCCGAGGGCACGTAGGCGCTGGCGAGAGCAATCCCCGTCACCACCTGCACGATGAAGACAAACAGCGTCGCGCTGCCCAGCACGTAAAACCACGAGGTTTTGCGCGCGTGGGGCACCGGATGCCTGGCGAGCGGGATCAGCCACTTCGCGATCCCGGTGACCTCTTCGAGCCAATGCCGCGCGGCTTTTGAGCGTTCATCCATAGGATTGTAGCGGCGATGTCTTCATCGCCACGTTTAATCGGGCGGCGGTGGGGACACCGCCGCTACAATCACGTCGTGATCGGCAGCGGGCTGGTCAGAATCTGCACGTTTCCATTTTGGATACGCACTGGGTATCGTGGCAGCGGACGCGGCGGAGGGCCGGAGGCGACCGTTCCGTCGGCGTAATAGACGCCGCCGTGGCAGGGGCACATAAACAGATTAGCGGTCGGCAGCCAGCGCACGGGGCAGCCGAGGTGGGTGCAGTCCACCGAGAAGGCGATGAACTCCGCATCCGAGACGCGCCGCAGCCATGCGGCGGTGCGCGCCGAAACGCCGGACCATGGCAGCGGCGACGGGTCGAGGAACGCCACCTTCACCGTGCTGCCGATCTTAAAGCTGTCCTGCTTGCCGATCGAGCGCCAGACGAATGGCGGCTTCCGCAGGCCCAGCAGAAACGCGACGCTCGGGATGGCGACAATGGCGGCGGCAATCGAGCCCACGGTGATGCTCAGACGGCTGAGGAATCGCCGCCGGCTGATTTTCTCGGGATCGCTTTCCAATTCCGGGTCAGGATGCTCGTTCATAGCGTTGTCTCCGAAGACGGCTCGGTGCGACGCGGGCGATGCCGATTCCACATCACCACCTGATAGGGCCGCCAGAGGTAATAAATGGGGAACATGATCAGGTGGACCAGCCGGGTGAACGGGAAGAGCAGAATGATGGCATAGCCGATCACGAAATGCACCTTCACGAATCCCGGCAGGCCAGCGACGGTGCTCATGTTCGGATGGAGCCGCACGAGCGACCAGAACCACGGGACCGCAGTTTTCAGGTACCAGAGGCCGCCCCATCGCTCGAAGATGCCGATGATGGCGCCGGTCGCGACCTGCACCAGCAGGAACGCCAGGATGATGCCGTCCATGTAAGAAGTGACGGCGCGCGCGAGGGAGTGCGTGGGCAGCCGCCGGATGATCAGCACGATAAGGCCAAAGAGCGCGAAGAGCGCCAGCGCCATGCCGGTGATTTCCAGCACCACCAGCCGGATGCGGCCGCCCAGAATGTAACCGGCCGCCGAGGGAAACAGGCCCGCGAACAGGTGCGCAAGCAGGATCGCGGTGATGCCGTAATGCCACGGTACCGACCCCCAGAAGAGCTTGCGGTTTTCAAGAAGCTGCGAAGAAAGGCTCGAATAGGTATAACGATTCGCGTAGTACCGGTAAATCGTTACGCCGACGGCCAGCACCACGGCGATGTACGGAAACGCGATGAAGAAGAATGCGTTCATCGGGAAACTCTAAGTTGGCTCAGGCCGCGTCATGTTTGCGGGTTTCAAGGGTGGGGCACACATCGCAAAATGCGCGATGTATGCGCCACTCAAGGCGGCGTAGCGGCGATTTCACATCGCCATTTATCCGTATTCTCAAGGGCCGCGTGGCGGCATAAAGCCGCCGCTACACCTCTTTCGGCAACCCGCCAGGAGCTGCGGCGGTCGGCTCCTTCAGCCAGAGCAGAAGCGCCTGCAGCGCTCCCCTGTACGTGTTTGCCGGCTCGAGCGCCTGGAGCATGCGCGAAACCGCGGGAACGAGGCACTCGTCCACCAAAACGGCCGATTCCGGGCCTGGCCCCTGCGCCGCCAGGAGGCGCAGCACCAGGCTGAGATGATCGGGCAGCTCGGGCTCAACCGCGATGGATCGTTCTTCCAGAAATCCCTTCAGTCTGGCCATAAACAGATTGCGCCGCCCGTCCTCGCCGAACAGGTGATGGCCAATGTTCGGCGTAAGGTCGGGCCGAAGATCAAACGTGGCCGTGTAGATCTCCTGAAGACGGCCAAGTCCCACGCTTCGCTCTTCCGCCTGGAATTCACGCAGGGCCGAGGCTGCCTCCGGGTGCGCCGGCGCAAGCGCGGAGACGCCCTCATCCACAAGGGCCGAAATTTCTGGGCCCGGGTAATCCACAAGCGCCGCAAAGCAGCTCGCAAGGTCCATACTTCACAAACCCCTGTTCGGAACGCGCAGAAAGCCGGCGCCGCGATCCTCCTGAAATTCGTGCGGGTCAACGCCCATCTCGATCGCCTGCTCCCGCATCATGGGAGGAATGATAAACCGCTCGTCGAATCCCGCAAGCGACGTCAGGTGATAAATGTCTTCAACCTCGAGCGGACTCATTTGCGCCTCTTCGAGCAGGCGCAGGGCGCGATCCATAGAGATGTCCCCGACCGTCTGGGCGCGTTTGAAGATGCGCACACCCAGCAGCTTCCTGTAGACCGCCACTACGGTCTCGTCGTCCCCGGCCGAAAAAAGGCTGGCCAGGTAGCGGATGGGGAGGCGCGCGCTCTCGAGCGAGCTGAAGAAGTCGGTATCGAGCTCGTAGGCGCCCTGCTGGCTGAGCGAGGCGGTTACCGGGAGGAGCGGCGGCACGTAGAAAAGCATGGGCAAGGTGCGCCACTCGGGATGAAGCGGAAGAGCCAGCCGCCAAACCTTCACGTATTTATAGACTGGCGACTTCTGCGCCGAAAGAATGACCTTCTCATCCACCCCGTCACGCCGCGCCTGCGCGATGATCGCCTCGTCGAACGGATCGAGGATGATCGACCGCTGCGCCTCCACCAGCTCGTGGTCGGGCTTCGAAGCGGTGGCTTGGATGAGGTCCGCGTCGTAGAGCACCACTCCCAGGTAGCGGATCTTGCCCACGCAGGAGTGCATGCAGGCGGGCGCCTGCCCCGTCTCCAGCCGCGGATAACATAGAATG
>JBOGJW010000346.1:0-4160 GCA_050745245.1 Terriglobia bacterium
GATCAGAATTCTGGGGTCGTGGGCGAGCGCGCGCGCGAAAGAGAGGAGCTGTTTCTGGCCGGTTGAAAGCGTCACGCCGCGCTCCTTCACCGGCTCATCGAAGCCGCCGGGAAGGCGCTCGATGAACCCGAGGATGTTCACTTGGCGGGCGGCCTCGCGCACCTGCTCATCGGTAATCCACGGGGTCCCCATGCGGATGTTGCTCGCAATCGTGCCCGCGAACAGAAACGGGTCCTGAAGGACGATCCCGAAATTCCTCCGCAGGTCGCGGAAGCGGGCGCGCCGGACGTCGATGCCGTCCACAAGCACCTGCCCGCGCTGCACGTCGTAGAAGCGCAGCAGCAGGTTGATAAGCGTAGTCTTGCCCGCGCCGGTGTGGCCCACGACGGCCACCGTCTCACCCGGCTCGACGGCGATCGAGACGTTCTCCGTCACCCAATGCTCGTCATCGTAGGCGAAGCTCACGTCGCGAAACTCCACGCGGCCCTCGGCGTCGCCCAGCGCCACCGGACTCTGCGGCTCCTCGACGGTCACGGGCGTATCGAGCACCTTGAAGATGCGCTCGGAACTCGCCATCGCCGCCTGCAGGATGTTGTATTTGTCGCTGAGGTCCTGAATGGGCCGGAAGAAGCGCTGTGAGTACTGGATAAAAGCCATCGCGGTGCCGATGGTGACCGCGCCGTGGAAGCTCATGATCCCGCCGCGATAGATGATAATGGCCACCGCCAGAACTCCCAGAAATTCCACCGCGGGGTAGAAGAGGCCATAGGCGAGGATCGAATCCTTGTACGCCCGCATGTGCACGCGGTTGATCGCTTCGAACTCCTCATAACTGCGATCTTCGCGGTTGAAGAGCTGGATCGTCGCCATGCCGGTGATGTGTTCCTGCAAATAGGCGTTGATCCGCGCGATCGCGATTCGGATGCGGCGGTAGGATTCGCGCACCGCCTTGCGGAAAGCCATCGTGGTAAGCACGATCAGCGGCAGCACGGAGAAGGTGAGCAGCGCCAGTTTCCAGTTCAGCTCGAGCATCACCACCAGGATGCTCAGCAGGGTGAAAAAATCTCCGAAGATGGCGACAACGCCGGAAGAGAACAGGTCGTTGAGCACGTCAACATCAGTGGTCACGCGCGTAACCATGCGGCCTACCGGGTTGTGATCGTAGTAGCTCAGTTGCAGCCGCTGCAGGTGCGCGAAAATCTCGTTGCGAAGGTCGTACATCACCTTCTGCCCAACAAGCTGCATGGTGAAGGACTGGCCAAATTCAAGGAAAAACGCCAGTAGGATGCAGGGCAGGAGCAGAATGAACGCGATCTGCAGAATCCCGGTGAGCGGGTGCCGGCTGAGCAGGTGCAAAAGAAATCCGGGCACCTTCCTGTGGCTTGTGGGATCGAGATAGCGGTCGACCTCCAGCTTCAGCAGGTAGGGGGGCACCGCCTGCAACATGCCGTAGAAGAAGATGGCAATCAGCGCCAGCGTGACCGGAGCGCGATACGGGCGCAGGTAGTGCAGCAAGCGCCGCATCAGGCGCGAGTCGTACGCCTTGCCGAGAATTTCCTCTTCGTGAAAACCGTCGGGCATGTCAGTGGAGTCCGGACCGCGGAGTCCGGTGTCCGGGTCTGCTCCGGACTGCGGACTTTGAACTCCGGACCGTCTTTCAGGCTTCCTTCTCGAGCTCTTCCTCGATCAACTGGCGGTTATAGAGCGCTGCGTAAAAGCCCTGGCGCTCAAGCAACTGGTGGTGCGTACCGCGCTCCGCGATCTCGCCCTCGTGCAGGACGACGATTTCGTCGGCGTTGCGGATGGTCGAAACACGGTGCGAAATCATCAGCGTCGTGCGCCCTTGCATGATGCGCGCGAGCTCCTCCAGGATCTTCTCTTCCGTCCCGGTATCGACACTCGAAAGCGCATCATCGAGAATCAGAATGCGCGGGTTGCGAATCACGGCGCGCGAGATCGCCGCGCGCTGCTTCTGGCCTCCTGAGAGCGTCAGCCCGCGCTCTCCGACCATGGTGTCAAAGCGATTCGGGAATTCGCGGATTTCGGGCAGCAGGTTGGAAATTTCTGCCGCGCGCTCAACCTGCCCCTCCGAGGCGGCAGGCAGCCCGAACTGCACGTTTTCGCGAATCGTTTCGCTGAACAGAAACGTTTCCTGCGGCACAAATCCGATGTGCCGCCGCAAGGTCTGAAGAGGAATTTGGCGCACCGGCACGCCGTCAATGCGGACGGCGCCCGGCGGAGCCTCATAGAGCCGCGGAATCAGGCTGGCGAGCGTGGTTTTGCCCGCTCCCGTTTCGCCCACGATGGCCACCGAGCGCCCCGCCGGAATGTGCAAGTTGATATCGCGCAGCACCGGCTTGCCATTGTAGGAGAACGTCAGGTTGCGGAATTCAATCTCGCCGCGCAGCTCGGAGACCGGGCGCTCGGGAACGTCGCGGTCATCGATGTCGGGCTGCGCCGCGAACACCTGCCACAGGCGCTCCTGCGAGGCGAGGCCGCGCTGCACCAGGTTGGTGACGTAGCCGAGAGCGATCACCGGCCAGATGAGATACATCAGGTATACGTTGAACGCCATGAAGGTGCCGAGCGTGATCCGCCCGCTCAGCACGTGCAAGCCGCCGAAGGCAAGGATGAGCAGGAACGAGATGCCAAAGACCATCGAGAGAGCCGGCCACAAAAAGCTCGTAATCCAGATCAGCCGCTTGTTCTTTTCCACGAACTCCTGGTTCATGCCGTCGAACAGCGCCATCTCGGATTCTTCCTGGCAGAACGCCCGCACCACGCGTACGCCGGAAAAATTCTCTCGCACGCGCTCGGTGAGGTCGGAATACATTGCCTGGATTTTTTCGAATCGCTCATGGATCTGCTGGCCAAAATACTTCACCGCGATCGAGACCAGCGGCATCGGGGCGAGCGCGATCAGCGTCAGCTCCCAGTCGAGGTGGAACATAAGAGTGAGGCACGCGATGCCGGTGACCAGCGTGGTGGCCGAGTACATAATCCCCGGCCCCACTAGGTTCCGCACCGCGCTGAGGTCGTTGGTGAGCTTCGACATCAGCTCGCCCGTGCGAGTCTGGTTGTAATAGCGCTGGGAAAGGCGCATCAGGTGCGCAAAGAGGTCGTTGCGGAGGTCGTACTCGATGTCGCGGGAGGCGCCGATCAAGATCCAGCGCATCCAGAATTGGAAGACCGCCTTAAACGCAGCGGCGCCCAGGATGAGTCCGGCCAGGAAGAGGAGCTCGCTGCCGCGGACGTGCCGCCGCATTCCATCGATTCCCGCCTTGATGATCAGCGGTATGGTGATGCCGGCGATCTGCGTAAGGGCGAGCGCCGTGAAACCTGCGATGTACCGCCCCTTGTAGCGCGCGAGGTAAGGTTTCAAGGGGTCCAGGCGTTGGAGCATAAGGAGCTTTGGGAACGGCGGCAAACTGCGAAACGCGGGTTACAGAACCATCGCTTATTATAACGGTCGCTCGGAAAATGAGGCAACGTCGGCGAAGGCGCGTGTAGCCGTGGGTTTATTCCGCCAGCCTAAAAGTGGCGGCGTAAGGCCGCCGCTACTCGCATAAATCCCGCGGGGTGTTGACGCGCCGCGCGAGCGGGCGGCAGAATTCTCTTATGCGGCGAGTGCTTACACCAATCGCTCTTCTTCTGATCTGTGTCGCAGCAGGCCTCACGGTTTCCAGGCAGACCCAGGCGCGCCCCGCAGCTCAAGCGTCCTCCGGGGACCAGGAGTATACGCCTCCCTCCGCGCAGAAGTCCGTCGAGATCGCTAACTTCTACCTGCACAAAAAGGATTACCGCGCCGCGCTCAGCCGCTTTTTGGAAGCGACGCATACTGATCCGGACTACGCTCCCGAATACGAAGGGCTGGGCAGAGTTTACGAGGCGACAGGGCAGAAGCAGAAAGCGCTGGAAGCGTTCCTGAAATATCTGGAGGAATTGCCTTCCGATAGCGCCGCGGCGCGCGCTAAAGACGCGAACCGCGCGGTTGCGCGATTGAAGCGGCAACTCACCCCCGCACAGGTGAAAGCCGCCGAGAAGAATGCGAGAAGCTTACCCGCGCGCTAGGCAGAAAATTTGACCGGGAAGCTGTGAATAAAGTGACGGTGGCTGTCATGCCGAGCCCGTTCGACCTTCCGCTGCGAACGGTCCTGGGC
>JBOGJW010000347.1:0-5150 GCA_050745245.1 Terriglobia bacterium
AAGTCCATCAGCGCGCCACCGCCGTTCTTCACGGGGTTGTAAAGCCAGGCGGCGAATTCCTTGGAGACGCCAATCTCCCGCGGGCCCTGGTGGCCGAACTGAACGATAATTTTATCGACGGGTCCGATCTTTCCCGCGCGCACCTCGCGGTAGAGCGCCTGCGTCGAGGGGAACCAGTTGTTGACGTAGTTCACCATCAGCAGTATGTGGCTCTGCCGGGCCAGCCGCAGCATCTCGCGCGCGTCTGCCGCGGTGGTCGCCATCGGCTTTTCCATTTCCACGTTGATGTGCCGCTTTGCGCATTCGCGAACGATGGCGAGGTGATGGTCGGTTTCTGTCGTGATGATCACGCCGTCTGGCTTGATTTCGTCCAGCATCTTGACGTAATCGGAATAGAATCTGACGCTCGGGCTGACGCGCCGCCGGGCTTTTGCAATCAGTTCGGGATGGGGATCGGCGATGGCAGTTAAGTCCGCTTGCGGAACCTGCGCCATGTCTTTCAGCAGGCCCCAGACGTGATCGTGGTCCAATCCGATGATCGCAAGCCGGGTTTTCCCAGTCTGCGCCTGAGCGGCGGGCGCAACCAGCAGGGCCGCCGACAGGAAGCACAGAACGGCAGGGCTACCAGCTTTCCGTGCTCGAACGAGTCCTGAACGCATGACGGACCGCGGGTTTATCCCGCAACATTGC
The DNA here is from genome assembly GCA_050745245.1 of Terriglobia bacterium. Lineage (GTDB taxonomy): Bacteria > Acidobacteriota > Terriglobia > UBA7540 > UBA7540 > RH2-MAG17b. The sequence goes on from JBOGJW010000347.1 coordinate 691, forward strand.
GGATGTAGCGGCGGGTTTATCCCGCCGGCCAAAATGGCGGCACAAAGCCGCCTCTACGCGCTCCGAAACTGAGGCATGGCAGAATTCAACATTTGAGAGCTTGCCAGAGATGCGGCCCCCCTACCGCATCTCCAAAATTTCCCGCTCCTTTACTTTACCCTGGGCATCGAGCTTGGCGATGGAATCGTCGGTGAGCTTCTGGATCTCCTCCAAGCCGCGCCGCTCGTCATCTTCGGAGATTTTCTTGTCCTTCAGCAGTTTCTTCAGCTCCTCGTTCGCTTCGCGGCGAATGCTCCGCACGCTGAGGCGGTGCTTCTCGAGAATCCCGTGGACGTGCTTCACCAGCTCCTTCCGCCGTTCCTCGGTGAGCGGCGGCAGGGGGATCCGCAGAATCTTTCCGTCGTTCACCGGGTTCAGCCCCAGGTCAGACGACCGAATCGCCTTCTCGATCGCCGCCAGCAGGCTGGCATCCCACGGCTGAAGTGTAAACAACGACGGCTCGGGGATGCCCACCGTTGCCACCTGAGTCACGGGCGTTGGCGTGCCATAGTAATCGATCTTGATGCGCTCGAGCAGCGCGGCGGAGGCGCGCCCCGTGCGCACGCCGCCCAGCTCGTGCTGGAAATCTTCAATCGCCTTCGTCATCCGAAGCCGCGTCTGTCCTATCGTTTCTTTCAGCATACGTTATCGCCCTCCCAGCCCTACCTGCTCAGCGCGAGATGAGTGAGCCGATCTTTTCTCCCGCCATTACGCGCCGGAGATTCCCCGGAACGTTCAGGTTAAAAACTATAATGGGCAAGCCGTTGTCCATGCAGAGTGAAATCGCGGTGGTGTCCATTACCGCGAGCCCTCCGGAAAGCACGTCCAGGTAGGAAATGTGCGAATACATCCGGGCGTCGGGCGATTTTCCGGGGTCGCGGTCGTAAACGCCGTTTACCTTCGTCGCCTTCAGGATCACGTCGGCCTTCACCTCCATGCCGCGCAGGGCCGCCGCGGTGTCAGTGGAGAAATACGGGCTTCCTGTTCCCCCGGCGAGGATCACGATCCGCCTTTTTTCCAGGTGCCGGATCACGCGCCGCCGGATGAACGGCTCCGCGATCTCGCGCATCTCGAAAGACGTCACCACGCGCGTGTCCGCATCGCACTTTTCCAGGGCGTCCTGAAGCGCGAGCGCGTTAATCACCGTGGCCAGCATTCCCATGTGATCGGCGACCACGCGATCGAACCCGCTGGCCGAAGCGGCGATGCCGCGAATGAAGTTCCCGCCGCCCACCACAATCGCGATCTCGACGCCGGACTCGTGTACGTCGCGAATCTCGCGCGCGATGCGGCCTGTCGCTTCCGAATCCACGCCGAACCCCTGCGAACCCATCAGGGCTTCGCCACTCAGTTTCAGCAGAATTCGGTGGAAGGCCGGCTCGCTCATAGGCTGGGAATAAAGGACTGCAGCTGCGGAAATTTCCGGCAGAACAATTTGGGATTATTGAGAATTACTGGGCGGCTATTCGGCTTTTTCGCCTTCCGCGCCGGCGCGGCTCATTCCTTCGCCGACCTTGAAGCGGCAAAATCTGCGCACGGTGATGTTTTCGCCAAACTTCGCGATCTTCGAAGCGATCAACTCCGCGATGGTTTCCGCCGCCGCCGCGTCTTTGATGAAGTGCTGATCGTAGAGGCAGTTTTCCTCGTAGAATTTCCCGAGCCTTCCCTCGACGATCTTCTCAATCACCGCCGCGGGCTTTCCCGAGCCCGCCGCCTGCTCGCGCAGAATCGCCTTCTCGCGCTCCAGGATATCGGGCGTTACGTCTTCCCTGCGCACAAACTTTGGGTCCGTCGCGCAGACGTGCATGGCGAGGTCGTGCACCAGCTCCTGAAATTCCTGGTTGCGGGCCACGAAATCGCTTTCGCAGTTTACCTCCACCATCACCGCGATTTTGGAGCCGGTGTGAACGTAGGTGCCGATGAGCCCTTCGCTCGCGGTGCGCCCGGCGCGCTTCGCCGCCGCGGCCTGTCCCCGCTTGCGCAGCACGGTAAACGCCTCGTCTACGTCCCCGTTCGTCTCTTCGAGCGCTTTCCGGCATTCCATCATCGGTGCGCCGCTCATCTCACGCAGTTTTTTTACCAGCTCCGCCGGAATCTTCATTCGTTGAAATCTTCTCCCATTTAACGCCGGAAGTGTGAAGGTGTAGAAGGTACGCGCAGGGGCGCATTTTCGAAATGTTTTGCGGGCCGAAGGCCTGCACGACAGGCCAGACTGTAATGCGCGTCGCCTTAAACAACGCCGGAGTCGGTAAGGTCTTCTTCTGTGTCCTGATTCCGCAGCGGGCGCGGTTTGCCTCCGGGCCTGCGCTTGGCCTTAGCCGGTTTCACCCTGCCAGCCTCCGCTCCCTCGCTCCCCGTCGCAGGGGCCGGGACACCGGCCTCAGCCTCGAAGTAGGCCATTCCCGCCTCAAGTGCCTCCGGGCTCAACTCCGCCGCTCCTGCTTCCTGTTGCGCCTCGAAGGCTGCGCGCTCGCGCTCAGCCTCGAGCTCGGCAGCCGCCTGCTCCGCCGCCAGCTTTTCCTCTTCCAGCCTTTTCTGCTCGGCGGACTGTCTCCCCTCGATCACCGCATCAGCGATGCGCGAGGTGAAGAGGCGTATCGAGCGGAGGGCGTCGTCGTTCCCCGGAATAACGTAATCCACCACGTCCGGGTCGCAGTTGGTATCGACGATGGCCACCACCGGAATCCCGAGCTTTTGCGCCTCTTTCACCGCGATGTGCTCGCTATTTGAGTCGATCACGAAGAGCACCTCGGGCAGCCCCGGCATTTCCTTGATTCCCGCCAGGTTGTATTCGAGGTGCTGGCGCTCGCGCTCAAGCCGCAGGACCTCCTTTTTGGGCAGCAGTTCATACCGCCCGTCGCGGCTCATCTCCTCAAGGTCCTTAAGCCGCTGGATCGATTTTTGGATGGTCGTGTAGTTGGTGAGCAGGCCGCCCAGCCAGCGGTGATTCACGTAGAACATGCCGCAGCGCAGCGCCTCCTCGGCGATGGCCTCCTGCGCCTGGCGCTTGGTGCCCACGAAGAGCAGGATCCTGCCCTCCTGCGCGACATCGGAGATGAATTTGGCGGCGTCCTTGAAGAGCTTGAGGGTCTTCTGAAGATCAATGATGTAGATGCCGTTCCGCTCCCCGTAAATGTACTCCTTCATCTTGGGGTTCCAGCGCCGCGTCTGGTGGCCGAAGTGGACCCCCGCTTCAAGGAATTCTTTCATGCTGATCGTCGACAAATAACCTCCCATTCAGGCCATGCGCGTAGGGGCGATGTCCCCATCGCCGGAATGCTTTAAAGATAAACGCCGGCGGTGAGTACACCGCCGCCACAAAACGTAGCGTGCGGCGCTTGAAAGCTGAACACGTGCGTTTTAGCGCTTAGAGAACTGGAACCGCTTGCGGGCGCCCTTCTGGCCGTACTTCTTTCGCTCTTTAATGCGGGAATCACGCGTCAGGAATCCACCCTGCCGCAGGCGCGATCGCAACTCCGGGCTGAAGCAGAGCAGCGCGCGCGCGATGCCCAGCCGCGCGGCTCCAACCTGCCCGTGAATTCCGCCGCCGTGGAGCAGGATCAGAATGTCAAACCTTCCGCTCGTCTCGGTGGCGGCGAGCGGCTGCTTCAATTCCGCGCGCAGCGCTTCGGAGGGAACGTAATCTTCGAGAGGCCGGCGGTTGATGACAATTTTGCCCTCGCCGGGCTTCATGAACACCCTGGCGACCGACGACTTGCGCCGCCCCGTCGCCCTGAACTGATCTGCTTCAGGCACTATCTCCTCACTTCTCCGCCGCGGCCTGCCGGCCCAAGCGAGCCTCCTCAGGCTTCTGCACCGCGTGTGGGTGCGCGGGCCCGGCGTATACCTTCAGCCGCCGCGCAACGCGGTCGCCCAAGCGGGTCTTGGGCAGCATTCCCCGGATTGCCAGCCGCACCATCTCCTGCGGTTTCGTCTCCATGTACACCCGGGCCCGCACTTCCCTCAGCCCTCCCGGGTAGCCGCTATGGCGCCGGTAAAATTTCTGATCCAGCTTACGCCCGGTAAGGATGATCTTCTCGGAATTGACGACTATCAGGCCCTCCCGGTGATCCTCGTGCGGCGTAAAATCAGGGCTGTCCTTGCCCATGAGCAGCAGCGCCGAGCGCGCCGCCAGACGGCCCAGAGGCCATCCCGAGGCATCAACCAAGCGCCACCGGATCTTCCCCCGCTTCCGGCGCTGAAAGTAAGTTCCCACTCTTCTCTCCGCTTTCTTTATGTTACAGCAATCTTTTTATTAATACGTTACGCGGGCGTTTTTGTAAATGAATCGTGACGTATGGTAGTGGGGTCTTTTAACTTGATGCTCCAACATTAAGCATCTCCTCGATTGTCCAAAGGTGATCTGTGGCTCCGCAAGCCATTGCGGGCGTCATTCTCAGGGTGCCATGAATCCTCACGAA
>JBOGJW010000348.1:0-20813 GCA_050745245.1 Terriglobia bacterium
CCATATGCCCGCGCCACTTTCTGTGTGTCACCATCGTAAAGATAGGGGAAATTGAAATGCCGGTAAGCGGCGCGAATCTTCATTTCAGCGAAGGAATCACTCAAATCGGTATAGCCGAGTTCGTCCAGTCGGATGGCCTTGGGGTTATTGGGCTGGATGGCTACGAACGCGACGCTGCGCCCTTTGTAATCGCTCACAAGCTGCTTAATGCGGGTTTCATAAAGCTGTGCCATCGGGCAGTGATCACAGGTGAAAATAACCACCAGAACCTTGGCCGAGGCGTAATCTTTCAGGCAGTGCGTCTCGCCATCGACGCCGGGCAGGCAAAAATCGGGGGCGGGAGCACCGATCGCGAGCGTTGGTGGCGCGTTTTGCGCAAAGGCTGATCCGCAAATCGCCGAGGCTAATAAAATCAGAAACAGGATGCTCCCGGTGCGACGAGGCATGATGGAATCCTCCAATTCTCAGGCTTTAAAGCGTCTTGATTGAGATATTCCGCCAACGGCATACGTTCCCTGGCCACCAACGTGTTCGCCGTGCGCGATCAAAAGATGAGTTTCAGGGAGACGGTGACGCTTCGGGCGTTGCCCTCCTGGCCTGTGGGGAGCGTGCCAAATCCAGTTTCCCCAACCCCTGGTGCAAACGACGGGACGTGGGCAACATCATTGTCGGGGCCTCCGAATTGCGGGCTGTTGCTGGCATTTGTTGCTTCGCCGCGGAATTGTAGAAACATGCGTTCTCGCGGCAACGCAAACCTTTTTTGTAATCCGAAATCCCATTCAAAGAAAGGCGGATTGCGCAGGTAACCCAGATACAACGGGCTGGTGCGCGGCTGCCACGGTCCGAGGGGCTGATAGCAATTCACGTTGTTATTGAACCAATGCGCGCGGGTCTGCCCGCTAGTTGAAAGGTAGCTGGTGCAGCCAGGACCAGAGAAAGCTGCGGAGGGGGCGCTCAGGGGCATGCCAGTCCAATCCACCCAGGTCGAGCTCACGAGCCAGTGGTTCACGATCCCTCCGAGCCATCCTTTGGTGTTCTGGAGGAATGCCCCGCCTTGGCCCAATGGCAGCGGCCAAACCGCGTTCGCGCTGAGATAGTGCCTCACGTCCTGCGGGCCAGGACCATACCACAAGCTGGCATCGCGGAAACTCCCCGCATTGAGGTACTGATCCGCGCTCATCCAGTTGGAATAAGCGTAGTTCAGAACAAAATCCAGGGTCCTGATCTTGCGCTCCACGCGGACTTGCATAGCGTTATATACGGAGTATCCCAAGGGATCGTTCGCCTCGCTGACGCCATTAAACAGCGGCTGTTGTCGCACCAATTCCCAGGCCGGGACGGTTTTTGAGGCGCCCAAAGAGCTTGCGGCGGGCAGCACGCCGTAAAAGGGATTGGAAACGTTCGTATTACAGATGGCATTGTTTGCGAAGCATGCAGCTTGCTCGGCGGAGGAGATTACGCCCCAAGGCTGCGTGACCACTAGCCCGTGCGTGTGGCTGCCTGCATATTCCACGTCCAGAAGAATCTGTTCGGGTAGCGCCCTCTGGAACCCTGCTGACCAATGCTGCGTCCACGGAATCGCACCGCTCGGGCTGTAATAAGTAATCGCATTGCCCGCGTCGGTTCCCAGCCCTCCACTGGCCCCGGCGGGCGCCAGCGCGCCGCTGGGATATGGCTTGCCGGCAAGAAAATAGTTTGTTGGAGTCACGTTCCCGTCAAGAGACGCGACGTAGGAAGTACTCTCGCTGAACCCGGTCGAAGTTGTTCCCCGATTCGCGTAGGGGTAAAAAATGCCGAATCCGGCACGAAACACGGTTTTTGAATTGATCTCCCAGGCAATCCCCAAGCGAGGCTGCCAATCGGTGAGCGGAACGTTGTACGGCGCCCGAGGCGCCGTCACACCGGCAAACGTCACACCACCTGTCAGAGGGTTGGGCAGGGCAGGATCCTTGGTGCGATTAATCTGCGCGCTGTAAGGGTTGGTACAGGTAAAGCAAAACGGCCCATTGATGCTGTTGTGACGCTCGGAGGGCGAGGTGCTAACGTCCCACCTCAAGCCGAGGTTGAGGGTAACGTTTCGAAGCACTTTAAAGTCATCCTGGAGGTAGCCTGCATAGTAGTGATAAGCGGTAAAATTATTGACGTTCCATCCGACTGACCCCGTGGACGGATAACCCAATAAGAGGTCTGCATAACTATTTCCGCTGCCGGTCGCCGCCTGCAACGGGTTTTGCTGGGTCCAGTTGGCTCCAAAAGTGAATGAACCATTGGGAGTGCCCGGAATGCCCGAGGCGCCGTTTTCAATGTCCATGAATTCGAAGCCGTAGTTAAGTGTGTGGCGGCCTTTCACCTGGTCGAAAGTCGGGGAAAGGTACCAGTAATTACTGACTGTCCCGTTCGCAGTATTCCCAAAAATTGGAGTGAAGCCCGACACGGTGATGGCCGGGGCAATATTCTGGTGGGTTGTCGTGGAAACAAAAGGCATCGTCAAACCTGGAACGCTGTAGCTTTGCTGGAGCGCCGCTCCCGTGGTTGTGAACGTTGAATAGCGTCCGAACGATGCCTTGAAGTCACCCACGAGCGACGCCGAAAAAGTCTTCGTGAAGTCCACGATGGCATTGTTATCGTCGCTGGTGGGAACATTGCTCGTCGTCCCAACGGCGGAGAAGGCGTTGCCAGGACCAATCTGGTGATTCTTCTGTTCAGTGAACAGAGCCGAGAGACGCATCGTGTCGGAAAATTCATAGTCAACGCGGCCGATATACTGATCGTAATCATAATCCTGTGGGGCGACGACAACATAGTTATGCAAAACGCCCGGCCGGTTCGGCATCGGGTAGAGGTTCACAATTTTCGCACCGACGGGGTTTATATCGCCCTGCGGAACGGCGTCACGCGGGAACGCGGCGCGGCCGTATGTCGTGCAGCCGGCACTGCTCGTCCTTACACATTGGACTGTGGAAGGATCGTAGATCGTGTACCCTGATCCCGTAAAGTCGCCGTTCCGCATTGACGCCGTCGGGACGCTATCAGATACGGTCGCCGGTTGTAACTGGCGAAAGCCTTCGTAGCTGCCAAAGAAGAACGTCTTGTTTTTCTGGATTGGCCCGCCTACTGCCCCTCCAAACGTGTTTGCGATGTTCAGGGTTTTCGGAAGGCCGAACAAATTGTCCGAATACTCGGCTGCAGCCAGAGCGGAATTTCGGTGGTAATCGTAAAGCTCTCCGTGGAAGCTGTTTGCGCCTGACTTCACCACAGTATTAAACGTGCCGCCGGCCGCTGGACCATATTCAGCGTCGTAGGCGCTGACGCTCGCCTGGAGTTCCTGCACGGCGCTCTGGTTAGGTACAAAGTCCCAATCCGGGCCGGTGCTAACCGGAGCGCCATTCAAAAAATAGGCGTTGCCCGAAGCAGGAGCTCCGTTCGCACTGTAGGTGTTTGAGGCGTTATTCCGCGGAGTGATGTTGAAGGGATTAGGATTCAACTCCCGCACGCCCTGGGTAAACATCAAATCGTCCCAAACCATGTGGCCAGTGGAAGGCATGTTTTCAACTTTGCGTTGGTCTACCACACCGCCGCTTGAGGCGTTCGTAGTATTCAGCAGGCCGGGCGAGGCAGTCACCGTCACCTGCTGGCGTACCGACCCCAAGCTGAGTGTCACATTCAGATTTAATTTCTGCCCGGCTTCCAGGGTAACGTCAGGATAGGCTTTCCTGGTAAACCCTTGTGCCTCAACCATTACCGTGCATTGGCCCGGTTGTACAAAATCAATCGAGTAGACGCCATCGGCGTTCGATTTGGCCGTATAGGTCTGGTTAGTCGAGTGCTCGAAAGCCGTCACGACTGCTCCTGGCACCGGCGCCCCGGAAGGATCTGTGACTTCGCCGATGATGGAGGCGCGGAATTCCTGAGCCACTGAAATGCTCGCGCTGGCCAGGCATACCGCGAAGAGCATCATTGCCATGGGCCTCAAACGGATGGGAGTCGTGGACATGTTCCCTCCTTGCGCTGACAAAACTGACATCTAAAATATCAACAGAAAGAAAAGGGTGTCAAGAGATTCTTGATATTCGTGGTCGTAAAGCTTTCCCCCATTTGTTTGGCCCCCCCCAGTCGAAAAATAACAGGGGTGTACCTGGCCTTGACCACTCCAACCGAAGTCTTGGTTCACCGGTATAATCATCACCTCCGAATCTTAAAGAACCCCCTAAACAGTTGCCGAGTTTAAGGTTTTCAGTAACTTGCAGGTAGTTTGCACCGTGGGTTGGTGCTGCCCACCGAGGAGCACCCCAGCAGGGGAGGCCATGGCACGTGCATCCTTTTTCCACTGTTTCGAGCGGTGGCTTCCTTCTTAAGATTCGACGCATCGAAGGAAGTGCTCCGGCCTTACAGGGCGCTAATCGTAAGGGTCATGTTTCAGCTCCTCTTCAAATACCCAGCCTCGGTATTTTCTAAAGGTGAGCTCGTCCTGCTGGGTGCCTGGCCAAAATGGATTCTGGTTCTGTGCCTTCTCGCGGCGTTCATCGGTTTGGCCCTGGTGCTCCGCTCACGACGGCATCATTCAACCTCCAATCTTACGAGCAGGCAAGCCGCCGCCATTTGGTTACTCGAATCCGCGACCGTCGCTTTGTTGATGCTTCTTCTGTGGCGGCCTGCCCTGGTTCTGGCGGAGCTCAAGCCGCAACAAAATGTGATTGCCGTCCTCATCGACGACTCGCGCAGCATGTCGATCTCCGAGGATGGAGCTACGCGCGAGGGGCGCGCGATCCACGTGCTTCAGTCCGGCACGCTCGCGGCGTTGCAGCGGAACTTCCAAACGCGCTTGTACCGCCTCGATAGCCGCGCCACCCGCATTTCCAATCTGGCGGATCTGAAGGCTTCGGCGCCTGCCACGCGGATTGGCGACAGCCTGGAACAATTGGCCGAGGAAACCGCTGACCTTCCGATCGGCGCCGTGGTGCTGCTGAGCGACGGGTCCGACAATACCGGCGGGATCAGCCGGGAAACGATCGCGGCCCTGCGCGAGCGCCGGATTCCGGTTCACACGGTGGGCTTCGGCCGCGAACAGATGCCGCGTGATGTTGAAATCGAGGACGCGGAAGTTGAATCCCGCGCCCTGGCGGACTCGCGCCTGGCGGTCACCGTCAGATTCCGCCAGCACGGGTTCACGGGACGCACATCCATGCTCAGGGTTCGCGACGGCGCAAAAACTGTAGGCGCGCGTGAGATCACCTTCGGGCGCGATGATGCTCTCCAAACGGAGAGCCTGTTGTTCGATGCCGGGGCTGCAGGAGCAAAAGCATTCCAGGTCTCAATCGACACACTGCCTGGCGAAGAGAATCCCTCCAACAACAGCTTGGTACGGCTCGTGAATGTCGAATCCGGAAGACGGCGTATCCTCTACGTAGAAGGGGAGCCGCGTTGGGAATACAAGTTCATCCGCCGGGCCGTTGAAGATGATCCTATTCTTCACCTGGCTTCAATGGTTCGCACAACCGAGAACAATATTTATCGCCAGGGAATCGAGAGCCCTGACGAGCTGGCCGGCGGCTTTCCTTCGCATACCGACGATCTTTTTCGCTACCAGGGGTTGATCATCGGATCCGTAAGCGCCCGCTACTTTACGCCCCGTCAGCAGGACCTTATCAACCGGTTCGTCAACCGGCGCGGTGGCGGACTGTTACTGCTTGGGGGACGCTTCGCTCTGGCGGATGGCGGCTGGGCCACATCGGATATGGCTGACCTGCTTCCGGTGATCCTCCCCAACCGGGCGGTAACGTTCCAGCGTGACCCGGCCACCGTTGCTCTTACTCCGGCCGGTTCCGACAGCATCATCTGCCGGCTGGTGGACGATCCCGACCGGAACGTAGAGCGCTGGAAAAAACTGCCTTACCTCCTCAATTTTCAGGATCCGGGCAAACCCAAACCCGGCGCGGCAGTGCTGGCCACGATGCTCAGCAACGGGCGCAAAATGCCTTTCCTTGTCACGGAAAATTACGGGCGGGGCCGCACGGCAGTCCTGGCGACAGGCGGGACATGGCGTTGGAGGATGGCTCTCCCGCTGGAGGATCAGAGCCACGCCACATTCTGGCAGCAGTTACTGCGCTGGCTGGTTACGGAAACTCCTGGCCGCGTCACCGCTTCAGTGCCGGACCCGATTCTTCTTGATGATAGCCATGTTCAGATTTCTGCCGAGGCTCGGGACAAGCATTATCTTCCCGCCTCAGACGCCCGCGTGGTGGCGCGAATTTCAGGACCGCCAGGCGGCTCGGCCATCGTCGAGCTGACGCCTGATGCGACCACTCCAGGCCTGTACCACGCCGACTGGACAGCGAATAGGCCCGGCTCCTATCGCGCAGAAGTGGAGGCCCGGACCGGCGACGCCGAGGTTGGCCGGGATGCGGTGAACTTTCAGCGAATCGACGGCGTCGCCGAAAATTTCCATACAGAACAGAATCGCGAGCTGCTCCAAAAGCTTGCCAGCGAAACCGGCGGGCGGTATTGGCGAGCCCAGGACTTGCCCCGCCTGACGAGCGAGATACGCTACTCGGAAGCGGGCATTACAGTTCGCGACGTAAAAGAGCTTTGGAATATGCCAGTGGTTTTCATTCTTATTGTGGCGCTGCGCTCGGCAGAGTGGCTGCTGCGCCGCAAGTGGGGCTTTGTGTGAGGCTCACGCGTTTAGCATTGTGCTTGGCCAGCCTGCTTCTGGCGATGCTGCCCGCGCGGGCGGCTGTGTATTACGTCACGGTGGCGGGTCTTGGGGGCGAGCCGGAATACGAGGAGCGCTTCACCCGGCTCGCTCAGGATCTGGATAGAACCCTCAAGGCGTCCGGGAGCGAAGCCCGCGTCTATACGCTCACGGGAAGCTCCGCTACCCGCGCCGGGATCAGAGCGGTTCTCGCCGCTGTCGCCCGGGACGCCAAGCCTGAAGACGATTTCGTGCTGATTCTGATCGGCCACGGTTCTTTCGATGGCGTCGAGTATAAGTTCAACCTCGCCGGACCGGACATCTCGGCCGCCGAACTAGCCCGCCTGTGCGACCGCATCGCCGCTGCGCGGCAAATGATCGTCAACACCACGAGCGCGAGCGGGGGCTCCGTGCCGTTCCTCGAAAGGCCACGCCGGGCGGTGATCGCGGCGACCAAAAGCGGCTCCGAGAAGAATGCGACTGTCTTTGCCCGGTACTGGGTGCAGGCGCTGCATGACCCTGACGCCGACCTCGACAAAGATGACTCGGTCAGCGCTCTCGAAGCGTTCCGGTACGCCCAACGCAAGACTGCGGCGTTTTACCAATCGCAGGACCGTCTTGCGACCGAGCACGCCGTGTTTGACGACACTGGAAAGAGCGAGCCGGTGCGCGGCCCGTCGGCCCAAAACGGCGAGGGCCTGCTGCTTTCGAATTTCATACTCCTTCGGCTCGGTCCCGAGGAGAAGGCGGCCGGCAATCCGGCTAAGCGCGCGCTGCTGGCGAAAAAAGAGGAGCTGGAGCGCCGCATCGCGGCTCTAAAGTACAAGAAGGCTGCGATGTCTGAGGAAGACTACAAGAACCAACTCACTGCCGTACTGGTGGAACTGGCGCGAATCCAGGAGGAGCTGGATAAGCAGTGAGATGTGCAATCGCAATCTCGGCGCTGTGGCTGGCGTCGCTGCCCTCGATAGGCATTGGCTCTACGGCGACGCCAAGTCACTGCGATGCGTTGCGCAAACAGGGCCGCCAAGCGGAGGCGCGCAGATGCTTCGAAGAGCTCACACAACTTCAGAGCCCGTATCTCCGCGCCGAAGGTTACTGGGGCCTCGAGAGGTACGGAGAGGCGAATGACGAGTTTCGCACGGCGGTGGCGCAGTCGGCGAAGAACGCTTATTACCGTGTCCGGTGGGGCCGCCTGCTGCACGAGCGGTTCAATGATGCGGATGCGGAAGGTCTTTTCAAGGAGGCTTTGCAACTCGACAGCAAGGACGCTCAGGCCTATTTGGGCCTGGCCTTGGTGAGCGCCGAAGGCTTTGACGGCAAAGCCATCGAATGGACGGCCAAAGCGCTCGAAATTGATCCGGAGCTAGTCGATGCGCACGAGCTGCTGGCGAACCTCGCCCTTGAGGATTCGGACACACAGCAGGCCATTAAACAGGCTGACGAGGCGCTCAAGCTCTCGCCCGGCGCGCTCGATGCAATGGCGATCCATGCCGCGGTGGAAGTGCTGGCGGACCGCTCGCCTGACGCGTGGTTCGCGAAGATCCGCCAGGTTAATCCGGCTCACGGTCAGGCGTGGGCGATCGTCGCGCATCACCTTGTGCTGAATTACCGCTATCAGGATGCCATCGCATATTACCGCAAGGCGGTGGAACTTGATCCGCAACTCTGGTCAGCTCGCTCCGAGCTTGGCATTAATCTCATGCGCCTCGGTCAAGATGACGCCGCGCGGCAGCAGCTCGAGATTTGTTATGGCCATGACTACAGGAATGCGGCGACGGTCAACGGTCTTCGCCTGCTGGACAGTTACAGGAATTTCGTCACGATCAGGGGGCCTGGGGTCATTCTTAAACTCCACAAGGACGAAGCCGCAGTGCTGCGCCCCTACCTTGAAGCGGAGGTAAAGCGGGACGTAGCGGACTACGAAAACAAATACCAGATGAAGCTTGCAGGCCCGGTGCAGGTTGAGGTCTATCCGGACCACGAGGATTTTGCCGTGCGAGCGACGGGGATGCCGGGCCTCGGCGCGCTCGGGGTCACCTTCGGCGAAGTCGTGGCAATGGATAGTCCGTCCGCGCGCGAGCCTGGCAATTTTAGCTGGGCCTGCGCTCTGCGGCACGAGATGAGCCATGTCTTTATCCTCACCGCCACCAACGAGCGTGTGCCGCGGTGGTTCACGGAAGGCTTGGCGGTGCAAGAAGAATCGAAAGACTCTTTAGGCTGGGGAGAGCGGCTCACGCCTGACGTTCTGACGGCCGTTCGAGACAAGAAGCTGCTTGCTGTTACAGAGCTCGACCGGGGCTTCGTCCGGCCGGTATATCCCGGGCAGGTTATTGTTTCGTATTTCCAGGCGGGACAAATCTGCGATTTCATCGGCAGTCGTTGGGGCGAGGCCAAACTGCTCAACATGGTGCACTCTTTCGCCCAGCGTAAAGATACGGCCGATGTTATTAGCCAGGAACTTGGAATCAACCCGCAAGAGTTCGATAAGCAGTTCGAGGACTGGCTCAATAAGCGTATCGGCCAGACCGCCGCTAACCTGAACGAGTGGCGGAAGCGCATGACGAAACTGGCTGAGCTTGCCCAGCGCGGTCAGTACGATGAAATTCTCAAGGACGGGCAGACTGTTCGCAGCATGTACCCGCAGTATGTCTATGCGGATAGCGCGTACCAATATTTAGCCGAGGCGGAAGTCGTCAAGGGTGATCTTAAAGCCGCCGTCGCGACGCTGGAGGACTACGAAAAGAGGGGCGGTCTCAGCCCGTCCTTGCTCAAAGAGCTGGCGTCCCTCGAAGAGAAGCTCGCCGAGCCTCAACAAGCGGCGGTGACGCTCGATCGGATTAATTACATCTACCCTATGGATGAGAGCCTTCACCGCCAACTGGGTGATCTGTGGTTTGCTGAGGGGAACTATCATGGTGCGATTCGTGAATACGCCGCCTTAGCCGCTCTGCACCCGCTGGATATTGCCTCATCACAGTTCGACCTGGCCCGCGCCTATTTTGCCGCCGGGCAGAAAAACAAGGCTGAGGAACACGTATTGAGTTCGCTCGAATCTGCTCCGGACTACCGCCCCGCCCAAAAGTTGCTCCTCGAAATCGAGGGAACGGCAGAAGATAGCAAGAAAGTGGCAGGCAGCAGGCACTAGGCGGCAGGCACTAAGCTTGGGGCAGAGGGCGCCAAAAGGAGAGCGAATGCAGAATACAACGATCTGCAGGTGGCCAGTCGCTGAAACCCGGTAATTTGTCCGACCCAGGGCGAGCGCCTTCGCCGCCATGGATCGTTGGGAAGAGAAGGCAGAAAGCAGCGCCACAGTGGAAACTCTTACGGAGCTCAACCTTGACTCGGAAACTTTGATGCGTCGCATCCAGAGATTCCAGTCGGTGCGTGACAGTATTCTTTCCCAGGTCCGCCAGGTGATTGTAGGTCAGGACGAGGTGCTCGACCAGATCCTGATTGGCCTCTTCGTAGGCGGGCACTGTCTGATCACGGGGTTGCCCGGCACGGCCAAGACCCTGATGGTCCGCACCATCGCCCAGACGCTCGGACTGGTGTTCAACCGCATCCAATTCACTCCGGACCTGATGCCTTCCGACATCACTGGCACCGACGTCATCGTGGAAGATCCCTCCACGGGCCGCCGCTGCTGGACGTTTATCCAGGGCCCCATCTTCGCCAATATCCTGCTCGCTGACGAAATCAACCGAACTCCACCGAAGACGCAGGCGGCGCTGCTCGAAGCCATGCAGGAGGCGGCCTGCACGGTGCGCGGTAACCGCTACGAGCTGCCTTCGCCGTTCTTAGTCCTCGCCACTCAAAATCCGATCGAGCTGGAAGGCACGTATCCTCTGCCCGAGGCGCAGCTTGACCGGTTTATGTTCAATACCGTCCTCGATTACCTGAGCGCCGATGACGAAGTGAAGGTCGTTGACCTGACCACTACTACCCGCACGCCGCAAGCCGAGGCTGTCGCGAGCGCCGGAGAAATTCTTGATTTCCAGCAACTGGTGCGTATGGTGCCGATCGCCGGGCCCCTCGCTCGTTACGTGGTCACGCTCGTCCGCGGCACGCGACGCAACAGCGGCATCGCCCCCGAGTTCGTGAAGAAATACGTGAATTATGGAGCGAGCGTGCGTGCCGCTCAGTTCATCGTGCTGGCGGCTAAAGCCCGGGCCCTCGCGCATCGGCGATATCACGTCGCGTATGCGGATATCACCGCGCTTGCGGTCCCGGTCCTTCGCCATCGCATCCTGCTGAACTTTCACGCCGAGTCGGACCGCGTCGGCTCGGATGAGATACTCCGGCGGCTGCTCGATGAGATGCCGCCGCCCTCAGAGGGCTAAGCCGTGGAGCGTTTCCTCGATCCTTCGGTGCTGGCCGGTATCTCCGGCCTTGATCTAGTCGCCAAGACAATTGTCGACGGATTTGTGTCCGGACTCCACCGCTCGCCGCATTTCGGCTTCAGCCAGGAATTCGCCGAGTATCGCGCCTATACGCCAGGCGATGACCTGCGCTACGTGGACTGGAACGTGTTTGCCCGTACTGACCGCTACTACTTGAAGCGTTATCGCGGCGAAACAAATACGCTCCTCACAGTGCTCCTGGACGCCAGCAACTCCATGAAGTACTCTTCGCACCAAGTCACCAAGATGGATTATGCCCGGTTTATCGCCGCCTCTCTCTTTTATCTGATGACGCAGACGCAGCACGACGCCGCCGGCCTAATCGTTTTTGATGATGAGCTTCGCGAATACGTCCGGCCCTCAACGCACCACGGGCAGTTCTACCGCCTTTTGGGCGGCCTAGAGCGAGCCGAGCCGCGCGCGCGCACAGATTTTGCCAAGCCGATCCGGCATTTCCAGGAATTCTTGCGGCGCCGCGGAATTGTGGTTGTGATTTCGGATTTCTATGACGTTCCCGGCAGGATCGTCCGGGGGATCGAGCCGCTGCGTTTCCGTGGCAACGAAGTGTTGCTCTTCCATGTTCTCGATCCGGAAGAAATCCGCCCCGGCTTCCACACCCCAACCACGCTCATCGACCTTGAAACCGGAGACACCGCCGAAGTCAGTCCTCAATATGCCGAAAGAGAGTACCGTCAAAAAATCGGCGCTCACCTCGAGGCGCTGCGAGATTCCGCCCACGGGTCCGGTATTGATTACTGTCAGTTGGTAACTGACCGGCCGCTCGACGGCGCGCTGCGGGAATACCTGAGTGTCCGGCAGAGGAGGGTCTGAGTGGGCCTTCTTGCGCCATGGTTCCTGGCCGGCGTCGCCGCGGTTGGGCTGCCTGTTTTCCTTCACCTCCTCCGTCGCCGGCCCGCTGACCCGCGTCCGTTCAGCTCATTGATGTTCTTCGACCGGCGGGCGCCCAGCTCGATCAAGCGCAGGCGTCTGCGTTATCTCCTGCTCCTCGCCTTCCGCATGGCGCTGCTCGCTTTGCTGGCGTTGGCGTTTGCTGAACCCTTCATCGAAGGGCCGGCCGCGAGCGCGGCGAGCCGCAAACTTCTGGTGCTGGCGATCGATAATTCGTTCAGCATGCGAGCCGGATCGCGCCTCGCCGATGCTCGCCACGCGGCTCTTTCAGTATTGGCGTCGCGGAGAGCGTCCGAGCCCGTTCAGGTGATGACTCTGGGTTCTCAAATCCACATGTTAACCCAGCCCACCGAGGACACGCCGGCGCTGCGCGCCGCAATTGAAAGCATTGAACCGGGGGATTCCCGCGCCAGTTTCGGTGAGCTTGCACGTGTAATGCGCTCGCTGGCTGAGCGCGCCCAAACACCGATCGAGCTCCACCTGTTCAGCGATATGCAGGCTTCTGCGATGCCCGCAAGGTTCACGGAACTGGCGCTGCCCGGCAATGTCTCACTTGTTCTTCACCCTGTGGTGCAAAAGGATGAGCCTAATTGGAGCGTTGAAAGCGTCGATGCGCCGGGGCGCGTTTCAGACCCGAAAAGCGTGGCCGTCCGCGCCCTCATTGCCGGCTACCACACTCCGGCGGCTACTCGCAGCGTTTCCCTTCTTGTCAACGGAAAAGTGATCGCCACGCAAACGGTGAATATTCCAGCTAACGGCCGCGCGACGGCTGTGTTCCCGTCCCTGGATGTTCCCTACGGGCTCAGCCGCTGCGAAGTAAAGATCGACCCGGCCGATGCTCTTGCCGACGACGACGTGGCGCTGTTTGGCATTGAGCGATCCGATCCGGCGCAGGTGCTCTTTATCCGCGAGCAGGGCGACTCGCGTTCGCCCCTCTATTTCGGCGCGGCGCTCGAGTCGGGTGCGGAAACGGCCTTCAAACTAAAAACGGTTACTGTCGATAATCTCGCCCGCGCCAAGCCGTCCGACTACGCGTTTGTAGTGGTCTCAGATGTTTATTCACTGCCCGCGTGGTTCGAAAAGAGGCTGCTGGACTATGTCCGGCGCGGCGGAGGCGTGCTGGTGGCCGCCGGAACTTCTGCCTCCCAAGCGTCGCGGATTCCCGTTTTTGGCGGAAGCGTTTTGGGCGCCCACGACTACACCAAGGATGGAGCCCGCTACCTCAGAGTGGGCGCAGCGGACGATTCGCACCCGTCGATCCGGAATGCCGACCGCTGGACCGGGGTGAAGTTCTATTTTGCCGTGTCCGTGAACGACCCTCATGCCCAGGCGATTGCAAAGTTAACGGACCAGACGCCCGTGCTCTTCGAAAAATCCATCGGTGAAGGGCGCATACTCTTGTTTGCCTCCGGCTTCGATAATCTCACCAACGATTTCCCCCTGCACCCGTCGTTTGTGCCTTTCGTTGAAGAGACGGCCCGGTACCTTTCCGGCCTGGAGCGCCGGGGCGGCGCGCGCCTGGTCGATTCTGCGGTGGAGCTGAGGAACAGCAGGCAACCTGGAAATGTGGTCCAGGTGATCGGGCCGGACGGACGCATGGCTCTCTCGTTGAATGAAGCTGCTTCCTCGCGAGTCTTTCAATTCACCCGCGCGGGTTTCTACGAGATCCGCCGCGCCAACACCGCTCCCGATCTGATTGGCGTTAACCCGGATCGCCGCGAGTCCGACCTCGGCACCATACCGCATGATGTGATGGCGCTGTGGAGCGGAAGAAATAGCCTAAGCGGCGGAAAGGATCAGGCCGCCGAGAGCCAGGCGGAATCCCATCAATCCAAGCCCTATGACCTCTGGTGGTACGTAATGTTGTTCGTGCTCGCGGCCGCACTTGCGGAATCCGTGCTGGGTAGCCGATACTTACAGAAGCTGGGGTAGAACCCATGAGCAGCCGGGAGCAGCTCCGCTCCTATCTACGGCAGGTGGAGAAGCGCCTGCGATTCAGCGTTTTGCTGCGCGGCGCCCTCATCGTGGCCGCAGTCGCCCTCGTTGCAACTCTTCTCCTGGTGCTCGCTGCAAACGCCTTTGCTTTCTCGCAAGGAAGTATCACCGGAGCGCGGCTTGCTCTCTTTTCAGCACTGGCCGCTGCGCTCGCCTTCGGTTTAGCGCTGCCCTTTTACGCCTTGAACCGCCGCCGGGTGGCTGGCCGCGCAGAGGCGGTGTTCCCGGAATTCCAACAGCGCCTGATCACGTTCGTGGACCGCGAAGCGAAGGGGCGCGACCCATTTCTCGAGCTGTTGGCTGCCGACACGCTGCAGTTGGCCCGCGCATCGGCGCCCGCTCAACTGGCGCCAAACCGAAAGCTCTTCCTCTCGGCTGCTGCGGGCGGCGCCTGCCTTGGCGCGCTGCTGTGGATGATTATGTCGGGACCTGGCTATCTTGGCTACGGAGCCAAGCGGCTATGGACCGGCCCTTCCCGCAACGCCGCGACGTTCTACGATATTCGTGTGACCCCTGGCAACGCGGCCGTGCGCCGGAATTCCGGCCAGGTTATCACCGCCCGGCTCGTCGGCTTTGACAACCCTGAAGCCCGCCTCTACGCGCGTTACCAGAGCGCTTCCAAGTGGGAAACGGCCAGCATGCAGCCGCAGTCCGGAACGCCCGCATTCCAGTTTGTCTTTGCCGGCATCCCGGAGGACGTGGATTACTACGTCCAGGCGGGTCGCGTGCAGTCCCGGCGCTATACCATCCGGGTGATCGATGTGCCCTCGATCAAGCACATTCAGGTGACCTATCGTTATCCGGCGTGGACGCGACTGCCAGATGCCGTCCAAGAGCAGGGCGGCGATTTGAGCGCTGTTGAGGGCACGGCCGCTGAGCTCGCGATCTCTACGGATCGCCCCGTACCCGGCGGCGTCCTCGTGCTGAATACCGGGAAAGAGATTGCCCTCTCCGGGGGCGAGCGAAACGTATACAAAGGCGCGATCGACATTCAGAAAGACGGAAGCTACCACGTAGCAGCAACGAGCCGAGGCCAGCTCGTGCGCCTCTCCGATGATTTTGTCATCGAGGCTCGGAAGGCCAATCCTCCTGAGATCAGCATCACAAGGCCCAGGAGCGACTACCAGGCTAGCCCCATTGAGGAAGTGACAGTGTCGGTAAACGCCGCTGATGATTATGGCCTGAACGGCGTCAGCCTCCGTTACTCAGTGAATGGCGGGGCGGAGAAAACTGTCAATGTCTTGAAGCGCGCCGGCGTCAAGAAGGTGGAGGACTCAACGATCCTTTACCTGGAGAATTTCAAGGTGGTTCCCGGTGATGTGGTCAGCTTCTATGCCAGGGCGAGCGACGGAAAATCAACATCACCCACAGGCATGTCCTTCATCGAAGTCCAGCCGTTCGAGCGGGAGTACTCGCAATCGCAGCTCGCCGGGGGCGGCGGCCTGGGTGGCCAGCAGAATGAACTCTCAGAGCGCGAAAAGGAGATCATTGCCGCCACCTGGAACCAGGAGGGCAACAAACAAGCTACATCCCGGGAAGCGGCCGGAGCCGGAAAGTTCCTCTCCGGTGTGCAAGACAAGCTGCGCGACCAGGCTCTCTGGCTGACTGGGCGTATGCAGGGCCGCGGCCTGGGCGAAAGGAACGAAGAGTTTGGTGATTTTCAGAAGGACATGAGCGCCGCGGCGGAGGCGATGGGGCCCGCCTCTGCAAAACTGAGGGAGCAGGATTGGAGCAAGGCTATCCCGAGCGAAGAGAAAGCGCTCCAGCAACTGCTACGCGCCGAAGCCACCTTTCGCCGGATCCAAGTGGCTTTTGGAAACGGGGGCGGTGGCGGAGCCCGCGGCGGTCGCGAGTTGGCAAGTTTAGCCGGCCTTGAGCTCAATACCGAAAAGAATCAGTACGAAACCGGACAGACTGCGGACTCCGCGAAACAGCGCGCGCAGGAGACTGACAAAGCGTTTCAAAAGCTGAGTGAGCTGGCCCGGCGTGAGCAGGAGCTTGCCCAGCAGCAACAAAGCAACAATAGCCAGAATTTTCAGCAGCGCTGGCAGCAGGAGATGCTGCGCCGGGAAGCCGAGCAGTTGCAGAAACAACTGGAGCGGCTCGCCATAAAGAACTCCCAGGGCGCACAGGGCAACCGCACGTCGGGCGCCGAGCAAAGTAATGGCGAGTCAGCCAGCGCGGCTGGCGAGCCGATTCAACGCGTTATCAATCAGCTACGCGAAGCCACTAAGGAGATGGTCCGGGCCGGTTCGGAGGGTGCGAGTGCAGCGGATGCACGCCGTGCGGCCAGCCAGCTTGAGGAGGCGCGGAAGCTATTGGCCGCGCTTCAGGGGCAGCAGGTCTCACCGCAGCTAAACTCGCTGGCTCGCGAGGCCGACCGCCTCGCAGGCAAAGAGCAGGACCAGGCAGCGCGCATCCGGCAGATGTTCACAGGCAACGGGCAACCAAATTCCTTCGGGCAGCCGGGGTTCGAAGCTGGCGACATGAGCCGATCCAAACTCGCCGACGATCGCCAGCTACTGGCCAACGATCTGTCGCGCCTCCAAAACGCGATGGAAAGCGCCGCCCGCAGCATGGAGTCCACCCAGCCTGCGGCGGCTGCCAGGCTGCACGAGATGCTGGGGAACGCGGACCACGCGGAGTTGTCGCGTCGTCTGCAGCGAAGCGCCGAATCAATCCGCTTTGGTTTTGATCCCGGCGCTAAAACCATGGAACCGACGATTGCCGCAGGTATCGCGAGCCTCCAGGAAGGAATTCGCCAAGCTCGACAAGCTCTCAAAGGCCAGCAGCAGAATCCGGTTGAGGAAGCTCTGAATCAGCTTCAGCGGCTTCGCAGCGAAATTGAGGGGCTCTCCAGCAATCGATGGAATGCCGCGGCAACAAATGCGCAAGCATCACGGGAGCAGTCCCAGGGCGGCCAACAGGCACAAGGAGATCAGCGGGGCGAGCGTGGGACGGGAAACGGGCAAGCCGTCGGCGACCAAGCAACGTCCGGCGGGAATGCAAGCAACGGGTTCCAGTCCGGCGGTCCAGGTGGACCGCGCGCGTGGCAGGCCGGCCGAGCGCCGGGCATGGGCACCTTTATTGAGGCGCCCGGCAACGGATCTTCTCGCGATGAGTCCTCGACCGGGTTCGCAGGAGCGCAACGGGAGCTTGAGGCATTGCGCCGAGAACTGCGATACCAGCCTCAATCGTTGCCCGATCTTCAGGCATTGATGCGCGATTTGCAGCGCCTGGGTCCGGGCAATTTCCCGCGCAACCCGGCGCTCGTTGAGCAGCTGCGCACGCAGGCGCTCACGAGCGTGGATAAACTCGAGCTGCAGTTGAGGCGCGATCTGGCGGAGCAATCATCACATCAAGCCCGGAGCGGCGACTCGCTCCGGATTCCCCCGGGTTACCAGGAGGCAGTCGCCAGCTACTTTCGCCGGCTCAGCAAGAGCCACTAAGAGCACAGCGTTATGGAGCTCGCGCAGGCGCAGGCTCAATGCGTCATGGCGTAAACAACGTAATTCACGCCGATGCGAATTCCCAGGTCCGAAAATTTTGCGGGATATCGGGGGTCGTTCGTCCACTCCCAAGAGTCACCGATGTCTGAATTGAACGAGATTGCCACCATGATTCGTCCTTTGTCATCGTAAATACCTCGCCAGTGCGGGACCTTGCCGTTATTCTTATACCCCAACGCCAGGTGCTCTGCTCCGGGAATTTGATAACGTTTGCTCAGGTCGAAGACTGTGTGGAAGATCGGATCGTTGTCAGGGATCTCAACAATGGGGCGATCCGGGAAGACAAGTTTTATGCTCTTTTCGAACACTTCCCATTCCTCGGTACCGTGAAAATCATCGGCCATAAAGAAGCCGCCGCGCAGTAAATAATCGCGGAGCTTTTTGCCTTCGGCGGGAGTCAAGCCCCATTCACCTACCTGCACGGCATAAAGCCAGGGCCAGTTGTACACTTCGTCTCCGTCGTCCAGGCTTACAGCTTCCTCAACAGAGCGCACCTGGATGCGAGTGAGATGGCGGAGCGCCTGGGAAAAATTCCGGTCGGCCGGCGGATAATCCTGGGTCCAGAGCGAAAGCCCAAGCCGCCAATCCCCGTCGAAACGGCCGCGGTAACCGTCGTTGGGACCCGGCGGGAACATCAGCCGCGCGAATGCAAACTCGGTCTTCTGCTGCCAGTCGGACGGCAGGGGTTGCCAGCCGTATTCGACAGAAGGATACTCACGGAAGGGACGCTGAAAAGCGCACAGCGCAGCAACGAATATCAAAGCAAAGGTAAGGGCCCACAGTGCCTTGATCCGCTTCATCGGAGAAGACCTTGTCCCGAATGATAACACGGATCAATCTCGAGGACGCGGCCGCAGTCTCAAAACAGCTAGCCGATCCGCATCGGATCACGGGCCTGCCTCCGCTGGCCCGCGCGCTCGCGGCATCGCCTGCGGACCACGAATCTGGCCGAAGGCTTCTTCCGGCCCCTGCGCGAGCATTTATCTCAATTCCTTGGCTGCCGGGACGCCCGACACAGCGAGTACACCCTGGGTTGTTTAATTTTAGCGTCCAATCAGGCGAATGTCTGAGAATACTAACGTGATTCAGAGCAACCTTTAAGCTGACCTTCAACGGAAATGGCAGACAGCGCCCGCATTGAGCGGACGCGCTCAATCTCCGGCAGGCGCGGGCTATAATAAGCGCCACGTACAGCCGGCGGCGGGAGTAAACGTCCCCCACGCCGGCCGGCGCGGATCCCAGCTTCTGAGCTTGGCACACTTGTCCAGTCCTTTATGAAACTTCAGCGGTCCAGTCGGATCCGGTGGTTTCTTATCTTCTGGATTTTTGTTCTCAGCGCCGCTGCTTTCCTGGACCGGGTGAACATCTCGATTGCCGGAAAGTCTATCGCCTCTGAATTTCATCTGAGCAACACTCAGCTTGGCTACGTATTCAGCGCTTTTCTGATCGGCTACGCGATTTTCCAGACGCCCGGCGGACGCCTCGCGGACCGAATCGGACCGCGCAGGGTCATTGCGATCGGGGTGATCTGGTGGGGCATCTTCACGGCGCTGACGGCCAGTGTTCCAGCAGGCGTTGCGGGCGCGCTCGTGCTCTTTTTCGCGATCCGGTTCCTTCTCGGGGCGGGCGAAGCCATCATTTATCCCGCTTCCAATCAGTTCATCGCCAACTGGGTCCCCACTCAAGAGCGAGGCTTTGCGAACGGCTGCATCTTTGCGGGCGTGGGGATAGGGGCAGGCATTACGCCGCCCTTGATTACCTGGATCATGATTCACCACGGCTGGCGATCCTCATTCTGGATCAGCGCCGGCATCGGGATCGCTGTGGGAGCTGTGTGGTTCATTGCGGCGCGGGACAAGCCGAAACAGCACCCCTGGGTGACAGCATCCGAACTCGCCACAATCGAGGCGGGCCTGACGCTCGGCCGCAATGCGATCAAAGATGGAGCCCAGCCGGTCCCCTGGGGAAGAATCCTGAAGAGCAAAGACGTGCTGGCGGTGACGCTGAGCTATTTCACGTATGGCTACGCTTCGTGGATCTTCTTCAGTTGGTTCTTCATCTACCTGGCGGAAGTTCGTGGGCTGAATCTGCGCTCCAGCTCGCATTACGCGATGCTGCCTTTTCTGGCAATGGCAGCGGGCTCGCCGTTGGGGGGCATCATCAGTGATGCTCTCAGTCGCCGGTTCAGTAAAAAGACCGGGCGCTGTGTTTTTTCTTTCGTCGTGATGGTGCTGGCGGCGGCGTTCCTGGCCTCGGGAGCGTACGTCGACAGCGCGCGCTTGGCGAGTGTAATCTTGGCGGGTGGCGCAGGAGCGCTTTACCTGTGCCAGAGCTGCTACTGGTCCGTCACTGCGGATATCGCAGGGCGTTCTTCCGGGTCGGTTTCCGGGTTCATGAATATGGGGGCGCAGATTGGGGGCGCGGTGACCGCGTCCCTCACTCCAGCCATTGCAGCCCGCTCCGGGTGGGCGGCGTCGTTCCTGGTCGCTGCGGCACTTTGCGCTTTGGGCGGCGTGGCATGGTTAACGGTTAATCCCCACTGCAGCCTGGCTCCGCCGGACGAATCCGCTCTCTCGACGCCGGGCGAGCGAGCGATCGATCCGGCGGCGGATTTCCCTTCGTGAACTGGTTTCCAGCTTATAATTGTCCGGGCGTGCCGTCCGGATTCAGGCGTATCCAAATTAGGTCAGATGTGCCGTCCTGACCGGCTCCGCAGGTCGCCCCAAAATTACTCAAATGAGACGTCGCGAGTTTTTGCAGTTGCCGATGTTAGTGGCGCTGGCCGGGTCTGGGCGGCGGAAGAGGGTTGCAGCTCTTACCACGACGTATTTCCTGCGTTCCCATGCTGACGACGTCATCACCCGGTTTCTGGAAGGCTACTGGATTAATGACGATTACTACCCGCCGTCCTTTGAAGTCGTATCGCTCTACATGGATCAGGTCCATCCGGCGGACATCGGGTATCGCCTCGCGGCGGCGTACAACTTCCCCGTGGTGAAATCGATCCCCGATGCGTTGACCCTGGGCACGGGGAAGCTCGCCGTGGATGCCGTCCTGCTCGTGGCTGAGCACGGAAATTATCCCTTCAATGATCGCCAGCAGAAGCTTTATCCCAGATTCCGGTTTTTTCAGCAGGTTGTTGAAACCTTCCGGAAATCGCACCGGGTGGTCCCGGTGTACTCGGACAAGCATTTGTCCTGGAGCTGGGCTCAGGCGAAGCAAATGTATGGCTGGTCACGCGAGATGGGATTTCCCCTGCTCGCGGGCTCGTCGGTTTCCATCACTTTCCGCCGCCCGGAACTGGAC
>JBOGJW010000349.1:0-5769 GCA_050745245.1 Terriglobia bacterium
GACCCAAGATGTCCAAATGAGGCCATACTAATCCGTACGTGACCTGCGGGTCTGCCGCCTGACTTGCGGAAGGGCTTTGCCCTTCCGGAAGATAAGGCAATCAATAAACCTGATTTCTGCTCCACGCACAGGCTTAGCCTGTGCATGGAGCAGGGATGGGAAATGGGCCGGCGCTTGCTCGGAAAACCGCAGGTTTTCCGCAAGTCAGGGCGGCATAGCCGCTCGCTATAGGATGCCGTTCAGGTAATTTGGAACAAGCTTGGGATAAACCCAAGCCGCTACGGGTGCGCCCGAAGCTGACGCATTACGGAAAGTGACGACATGAATCTCGAGAACATCGACGCAATGCGCAAGCCGCGGCGCCGCGTGGAGGGAATCAGCGCCGTGCTCCTTCCTTACGATGCGGATGGGCGGATCGACGAAGGGGGATTCCGTCAACACCTGCGGCGGACGCTGGACGCGGGGCTTCGCGTGGCCGTAAATATGGACACCGGTTATGGCGATCTGCTTACGCCGCAGGAGAAGCGGTGCGTACTCGACTGGACGGCTGACACGGTTGCGGGCGACAGCGAATTCGTGGCCGGCGCGCTGCCGCCGGAGGGAGAGTGGAGTTGCGCCGCGTATGAGCGCGAGTGCGCCTCGATCCGCGAAGCACACGGCGTGCCGATTATCTTCCCCTCGCAATTCACCGCGCGGCTGGGCGACGACGAGATCGTCAAATTCTTTGCCGCCATCGGGCAAACCGCTGGCAAATTTCTGGCCTTCGAGCTGGGCTCGATGTTCAATCCGAACGGACGGATGTTCTCCGAGCGCGTGCTTCGCGCCCTGATTGAGATGCCCGAGTGCGCCGGGCTGAAGCATTCTTCTCTCGACCGCCTCACGGAACTCGATCGCGTCCGCCTGCGCGACGCCGCGCGCCCCGGCTTTGCGATTTACTCCGGTAACGATCTTGCCGCCGATATGGTTGAATACGGTTGCGATTACCTGCTGGGCCTCTCCACCTGCGCTCCAGAGCTCTTTCGCGAGCGCGACCGGGCTTGGGCCGAGGGGCGCGCGACTTATTTCGAGCTGCGCGACGCGATCCAGTATCTCGGCTGGGTGATTTTCCGCGAGCCCGTTCCTGCGTACAAACACGCCGCGGCGATATTCCTGAAGGCTGCCGGCGGGCTGGCGTGCGATGAGCCGCACCCCCGGGCGGCGCGCCGCGAATCGTGGGACAGGCCGCTGCTCGCCGACGCCGCGCGCCGCCTGGCGCGGGTCTGCCCTTCGGCGGTGGCCGGGGCGGCGTAGGCGGCGTCTCAGATTTCAGATTTCAAATCATTTCAAGTTTCAGATTCCAAATTTCAGATCTCGGATTTGCCCAAAAGGGGATTTTCAATGGACCTGGAATGCGCCTTCGAAATGGCAACATCGGTCATCCGGTTCGGCGCCGGCGTCACGCGCGAGCTGGGCGCCGAATTAGCAGATCGCGGCAAACATCAGGTCCTGGTATTCACGGACCCGAACCTGCGCGCGCTGCCTGCCGTAGCCACGGTCCTGAATTCGCTCGAAGCACACAAGATTCGCTACTCAGTTTTTGACCGCGTCCGCGTCGAACCCACCGACAGGTCGTTTCAGGAAGCGACCGCGGCGGCGCGCGCGGACGATTTCGACGCCTTTGTCGCCGTGGGCGGCGGCTCGACGATGGACACCGCCAAAGCCGCCAACCTCTATTCCTGCTATCCCGCCGAGTTCCTGGAGTATGTCAATCCTCCCATTGGCAAAGGACAGCCCGTTCCGGGGCCGCTGAAGACTCTGATGGCGATTCCCACCACCGCGGGGACGGGCAGCGAGACCAGCGGAGTGGCCATCTTCGATTACGCGCCGATGCGCGCCAAGACGGGCATCGCGAGCCGCTGGCTGAAGCCTGCGCTCGGGTTTGTGGATCCGGAAAATACGCGGACCCAGCCGCCGGCCGTGGCCGCGGCGTCAGGCCTCGACGTGCTCAGCCACGCAATTGAATCCTATACCGCTCTTCCTTTCAGCCAGCGGCCGCGTCCCGAGCGGCCCGCGCTCCGCCCGGCGTATCAGGGGTCGAACCCGATCAGCGATGTTTGGAGTCTTGAGGCGCTCAGGCTCGTAGCGAGGTACTTGAGGCGCGCCGTGGCGGATCCGTCGGACGATGAGGCGCGCGCGTCAATGCTGCTGGCCTCGACGTACGCCGGGATCGGTTTTGGGAATTCCGGCGTGCACTTGCCGCACGGGATGTCGTATCCGGTTTCAGGCCTGGTGCGGAACTTCAAGCCGCTTGGTTACGCGGTTGATCACCCTATGGCGCCGCATGGAATCTCGGTGATTCTCAACGCGCCCGCGGTCTACCGATTCACGGCGCAATCGTGTCCCCAGCGCCACCTGAAGGCGGCGGAGGTCCTCGGCGCCAAGACGGATGGCGCGAATGCAGGAGATGCTGGAAAGATTCTCGCCGACAAGGTGGTCGAGGTGATGCGCGACCTCAAGGTTCCCAATGGGCTGCGCGCGCTGGGCTATGGGCCGGAGGATATCCCTGCGCTCGTTGAAGGAACGCTTCCACAGCACCGCGTCACGAAGCTCTCGCCGCGTCCTGCCGGCCGCGAGGATCTTGCCCGGTTGTTCGAAGAGGCCATGGTCGCCTGGTGATTGCATTGCATGGTGTAATTTCTTGTGCTTTAGCGAACGTTCTGAAACCTGTCATTCTGAGCGCAAGCGAAGAATCCCCGCATTTCACTCAGCTTCAAAAAATACAGGGATTCTTCGCTCGCTGCGCTCACTCAGAATGACAGCGCGACGGTTGTTTGGCCGCAACACCGGGTCGCGCATTCAGCGGCCTTGCCGCGCCGCGGCGCGCGCTTGGATCGTGCCGAGCAACACGTAGGCCCGAGATTTCTCGGCCGGCGTCTGCGCTTGGGCGATGGCCTGCTGCGCCACCTTCAACGCGGCGGCCGCGTTGCTTTGCGCCAGCAGGATATCGGCTTCGAGCATTTTGTAATCGACATTGTGAGGGTCGAGCTGTGACGCCCTGGCGGCGAGCTGCCGCGCCCGGTCCAGGTGGTTTCTCAGGCGCGCGTAAAAATAGGCCAGCGCGGCGTCAGCCGGCGCGTAGGCAGGGTTCACGCTCAGCAGAGCGTTGACGTCCGACGTAATTCGCTGCTCCATCTCCGCGGCGCTAGGCGATCTCATCATCGCCAGCGCTTGATAGTACCGCGCCAGATAAGCGCGCGGGCTCGCGCTGGCGGCCTTGTCGAACCACCCTTGGGCCAGCGCGGGGTGATGCTGCCGCATTTCAAGAAGGCCCATGCCTTGCTGCGCCCCAGCGAGGCCGGGGTCCGCCTGCAGCGCCTGCGTGAGCAGGCTGCGCGCCTCCGCTTCCCTTCCTACCCGCACCAGGAAATCCCCGCGAATTGCGGCGGCATCCGCAGGATTCAGCTCGATCACACTGAACGGGGACTTGGGCCGGCGCTGGTTCACCTTGAGGCGATAATAGTGAAACTGGCGGCGCTGCACGAAGGCCGCGAGCGTGTTCTGAAGGCGCGTGAGATCGCCAAACGCCCGCGCACCCGCCGCGACGGGCTCGGCGCCCTCGGCGATGAGCTGAAGGTAATTGTCGATTGGTCCGCGGCCCGTCGCGGGATCGGTTTTCAGAAACATCAGGTAATCCACCAGCGCCCACGATTCGGCGTAGAAGATCGTTCCCTTTCCTCGCTCGTTGTAATAGGGAGAGGACGCGCCGGCGGCAAAGAGCGCCTGAAGCGGCAACAGAGGCTGCGCGCGAAGCAGCGTGAGGTCTTGCCGGCTGGGCAGACCCAGCCAGACCGTTTTCCTGTCGAGATCAGAATCCGAGTAGAATTCCGATAGCCCTTCATTAAGCCATAGCGGGATTGACGGGAAGTTCTCCCCCAGCATCAAGTGCGCGTATTCGTGGTAAACCACGCGGTACGGGTTATCTCCGGGAAGTCCGAGGCGAAGCAGAATATAAGCCCTGTCCGCGTTCCGCAGCAGCATTCCGGCGTGCGCGATCTCCCCGCTTTGCTGCCAGGCTGCGGGCTCGAGCGCCTCAAAGCTCGCCTGGCCGCTTGCCGCGAACACGCGAATCGGCAGGCCCGGGTACTCGCGCATGGTGGGAAATGCTTTTTCGAACACGGCCCGCACGCGCTCGAAGCGCTCCGCCACCTGGCGCGCCTCGGGGGGAAGCGCATTGCTGATGACCACGAAGTGAGGATTGCGGACCTCGATCCATCCGCTCCCCGTCGCCGCGCCAGCCATGCCCGAAAGCGCGAGTTCGAGCGAAAGCGCCGCTAAAATCGCGATGATGGGGTGGCGCCTCTCGTGGGCCGGCGCAGACCTTCTCCGCTCCCGGCGCGTGGAACTCCGCCGGCCCGCGAGTGTTATAATCAAGGACATGCCAGTCGATACCCGCCTCACCTATGAAGATTACTGCCTGCTGCCCAATGATGGAAAGCGCTATGAGATTATCGACGGAGAGCTCTTCGTGTCCCCTGCACCGATAACTGCGCACCAGAGGTGCGTGACGAGCCTCACTTATTATCTCGCCCAATTTGTGAAGAAGCGCCGCCTTGGAGAAGTATTCGTCGCCCCGATTGACGTGGTCTTCTCGCAATACGATGTCGTCGAGCCGGACGTGATTTATATCTCAAAATCGCGGGCTTCGATTTTGACTCGGGCCAATGTGCAGGGCGCGCCGGACCTCGTGGTGGAGGTGCTTTCCGAATCCACCCACAAGACAGACCGCACGACCAAGCTGAAACTCTACGCGCGTTTCGGCGTTGCGGAATACTGGATCATCGATCCTGAAGCCTGCTCGGCGGAAATCTATCGCTCCGGGCCGCAAGGCCTGGAACTGGCGGAGCGTCTTTCCTCCGAGCGTCAACTGACCTCGCCGCTCTTCCCCGGCTTTTCGCTTCCACTCCGCAGCCTCAGCGAATAGGAAACCTGCCCGGCTTCGCAAATCCTCATGTGTGGAATCTGCGGAATCTTCAACTGTTTCAGCGGAGCGCCAGTCGAAGCCGAGCGCCTGAAGCGCTCCACCGACGCCATGGCTCATCGCGGGCCGGATGACGCGGGACACTATTACGACGGCTCCGTCGGCCTCGGCAACCGCCGCCTGAGCGTCATCGATCTTGCCGGCGGGCATCAGCCGCTCTCGAACGAAGACGGCTCGCTCTGGATCACGTTCAACGGCGAGATTTACAATTACCGCGAGTTGCGCGCGCAGATGATAACTCGCGGGCATCGGTTCCGCACGGCTTCGGACACTGAGGTCATTCTCCACCTTTATGAAGAGCGGGGCGCGCGCTGCCTGGAAGACCTGCGCGGGATGTTCGCCTTCGCCTTGTGGGACGCCCGCGGGCGGCGTCTGTTTCTTGCGCGGGACCGCATTGGCGTGAAGCCGCTCTACTACAATGCTTCGCCGGCTGGCCTCGCATTCGCATCCGAAATAAACGCCCTTCGCGAGCTGTCGCCGGCGCCCTTCGCCGAAGACCCGCAGGCGATCTTCGATTTTTTCGCCTTCCGCTACGTCCCCGCGCCACAAACAATCTATCGCGGCGTTCAGCAGCTCCCCCCCGGCTGCTTCCTGCTTGCGGATTCGGGAGGCTGGCGCGTCGAGCAGTACTGGGATGCACCGCCGGAGGAGGAAAGCTCGAAACCCGAGAGCGAATTGGCAGAAGAGGTTTCCGAATGCCTGCGGGAATCCGTCCGGCTTCGCCTTAACTAATACTTTCCGCTGGGGCTATT
>JBOGJW010000350.1:0-6225 GCA_050745245.1 Terriglobia bacterium
GACCTGAAAGACGCAGGTCCGCGCTAGGCCCGCTGTAGCGGCGCTGTCCTCAGCGCCGCGGATCGCCGGTGGGGACACCGGCGCTACAGCAGGGCACTCGCGGGAGCCTAATTCACTTTCCGAGCCCTAAACCTTTATGTCGCGCACCCGTTTCGAGATCGTGGTCCTTGTTCTGCTCGTTTTTGGGGGAGTGGTAAATCTCTGTGCGTTTCCGGCTCACCAGCCGGAAATCAACGGCGGTTCCGGGCCGGCGTTCCACTGGCAATCGCCCGCGCGGCTGCGCCACGGGCTCGTCAGATCAGCTAAGGGCACATTAAGTTTTACCGAGTCTTCTATTTCATTCGAAGCCAGAGACCGCCGATTTTCACGCCGCTGGCCTTACGTCGAAATTGAAACCGTTAGTGTCGCGCGGAAGGAGCTCACCCTGACCAGCTACCAGAACCGGGGACATTTCGTCCCCGGAGATCACCGCTACAGCTTCCTTTTGAGCCGTGCGATTCCCCCGGACGTGGCGGAGCGCCTGGTTGCACTCGTGGGAAAGCCGATAATTAACGCCGATCCTGCTGCTGCAGGTCCAAGCTGGCTCACCCTCCCCGCGCGCCACCGGACTCTTACCGGCGGAACGAACGGTTTTCTGCGGTTCTCGGACCGAGGCATTGACTACATTACGAGGCAAGGGAACGGCGGCCGAAGCTGGCGTTGGGCGGATATTCAGACCATCGCGCGATCCGATCCCTATCACTTCCGGGTAGCCGCGTTCCGGGAAACCTTTGATTTCGAGCTGAAGCGGCCGATGCCGCAGCGCGTTTTTGACCGGCTCTGGGACTTTGTGTATGGCCGGGAAAGGCTGTAGCGCAGCGCGGCCTGATGGCCGCAACTAAACGCCATGTACAGTCATTCCCGCGAAAGCGGGAATCCATTCGAAATGGACCCCGCTTTCGCGGGGGTGACACGGATGGTGTTAGCCGCGGGCATTCAAAATGTTTCCCAAAAAAGCAAGGAGTTACGGTATCGCAATACAGCGTTCGCATAGTACCGCTGCGGTTTTTCGTGAGGCCGCAGACAAACCGCAGGGCGTAGCGGCGATTTTATATCGTCATTAATTCAGCAGTCTCAATGGCGGCATAAAGCCGCCGCTACGCGTCTTCCAGCAGCCTGCGAAACACGAAAGGAGCTTGGAACCGTGTTACAGCATTCGAGCGAGACGCCGGAATTGTTCGCCGGGCATTGCGCAAACGCGGAAGCTCTCGCGTCAGTGCTGAGCCCCGGTGCGCTCCGCGCTCGGAATTGGCTGGCGATTGCCGCCGCACTGATGGTGATGCTGTCGCCGCAAAGAGCGCCCGCCACCGGGGGACAGCGGCAATCAATGAATTTCGAGTCGGGGACAAATCCCGTAAAGGCCCGGCCCGCGACTCCGCTCGCCCTCCTGGTGCCAGAGACGGAACGGAACAACGCGCGGATCATTTCCGCGCGGCGCGCGTGGCAAGCGGCGGCTCAGACGCCCTCGCAGGCCTCGGCATTGCCGGATCCAAGCTTCACGGTGCAGCAATTTGCAGTGGGAAGCCCGCGCCCGTTCGCGGGGTTCAGCAACAGCAACTTCGCATACATCGGCTTTGGCATTTCTCAACAGCTTCCCTACCCGGGCAAGCTGCGCTTGCGCGGAGATATTGCCAGCCGGGGCGCGACGATCGCGGGAGACCAGTTCGACCGCGTCCGCCGCGACGTGGTTGAGCAGTTGAAGGGGGCGTATTTCCAGCTCAGCTCGTTTCAGAAGACGCTCGAGATTCTGCGCCGCGATCAGCAATTGCTTGCCGCGGTCGAGAAGATCGCCGAGACGCGCTACCGCGCCGGGCCGGGAAACCAGCAGGACGTGCTGAAAGCGCAGCTCCAGGAGACGAAGCTCCTGCGAGATTTGGCGCTCTACGATGAGCGGAAAGAATCGACGGAGGCCCGGCTGAAGGAGCTGCTCAACCGCGCGCCCGATTCAGCGGACATCGCCGCCGAAGAGATGACGCAAACGCCTTTCGCGTACACATTCGATCAACTGCGCAGCCGGGTCGCGCAAGAGAATCCGGAGGTCCGCGCACAGCAGGACGCGGTGAGCCGCCGGGCGCTGGCGGTGGAGCTGGCGAAGAAAGATTTTTATCCCGATTTCAGTGTCGGGTACATGTGGCAGCACACCGGCCCCGAGTTCCGCGACTATTACATGCTCACGCTGGGCGTTCAAGTTCCCATCCACTGGCGGCGCAAGCAGGAGCCGGCGCTCGCCGAGGCGGTGGAAAATCTCGACGCCTCCCGGCGCTCCTATGAAGCTCGAACTCAGCAGGCGCTGTTTGCCATCCGCGATCAATACCTGGAGGCCGGGACTTCGGCGCGCGTGCTCACAATCTACCGCCAGGGGCTCATTCCCCAGGCCACTGCCACGTTCAAAGCCGGTTTGGCAGCTTACGAGACGGGACGAGAAGACTTCCAAACGCTGCTCGGCTCATTCGAGGACGTGCTTAACCTCGAAATCGAGTACTGGCAGACGCTGGCGCAGCACGAGACCGCACTGGCGCAGTTGGAGCGGCTCACGGGCGTGAGCATGCAATGAACTTCGCGAGGTGTGACTATGAAGAGCTATCGCACAGCATTTCGGCTGACGCTGGCGGCGGCAATTATCCTGGCCGCCGCGCTGGGGTACGCCCAGTGGCGAGCGCATCAGGAGGCGAGCGCCAGGCCGGCTGATCCCCAAAAATCGGCCGCGGCTTCGCCCGCCGAAGGCCACTCACAGGAAGGCGCCAATACGCCCGCCCCCGCGACCGTGCCGCTCGCGGCGATTCAGCTTTCGCCGCAGCGCCTGCAGAGCATCGGCGTCAAAACAGGATTGGTTGAGAGCAGGACGGTATTCAACGAAATTCGCGCGGCCGGGGATGTGGAGGTCGATGAGCAACTCCAATCCTCCGTTCAATTGCGGTTTTCGGGTTGGATTCAAAGGGTGTTTGCCGACTACACGTATCAATATGTCCGCAAGGGCCAGCCGCTGCTCACCATCTACAGCCCGGACCTCGTGACCACCGAGCAGGATTACCTGATCGCGAGGCAAAACAAGAATCTGCTTGCCGCGAGCACGGTGCCAGGCGTGGCCTCGGGCGCGATGTCGCTACTGGGCGCGGCTGCGGCGCGCCTCCGGCAATGGCAGATTCCGGCACGCGAGATTTCTCGCCTCGAAACCTCGGGCCGGGCGCGAAATGATTTGGAAATTGATTCGCCGGTCTCCGGCTTTATCACCCAGCGCAATGTGCTGCCCCAGATGTACGTGCAGCCGGAAACGCGGCTCTACACGATCGCCAGTCTCTCGACGGTGTGGATCTACGCGAATGTTTTCCAGGATGAGCTCGGGCAGGT
The DNA here is from genome assembly GCA_050745245.1 of Terriglobia bacterium. GTDB lineage: Bacteria > Acidobacteriota > Terriglobia > UBA7540 > UBA7540 > RH2-MAG17b. Next base: position 3,388 of record JBOGJW010000350.1, read on the forward strand.
CAGGACCGGCGAGCCGGCCACCGTCACTGTCGATTCCTATCCCGCGCGGACCTTTTACGGGCGCGTGGATTTCATCTGGCCACAATTAGACGTAAACACGCGCACGGCGAAGGTGCGGCTGGCGTTTGCTAACGCAGGGCTGAAGCTGATGCCCGGAATGTTCGTGAACGTCACGATGAAAGTCCCGCTGGGACGCCACGTTACCATCCCGGCCTCCGGCGTTTTCCAGACGGGAACCCGGAACATTGTTTTTGTCGACCACGGGAACGGCTACCTTGAGCCGCGCAACGTCAAGCTGGGCGCGCGCGCGGGCGCTGAGTTCATCGTGCTTAGCGGGCTTACGGCCGGGGAGCGCATTGTGACCTCAGCCAACTTCCTGATCGATTCGGAGAGCCAGCTTCAGGCGGCGCTCGGATCATTCCGCCCGCCACCGCCGGGAGCGGGCGCCGCGGCGGCCGTGAACGCCCCGGCAGAGAAGAGCACTCTCGAATTCACATCGAGCCCGTCACCGCCGCAAAAGGGAAATGACACATTCCGCGCCCGGCTTACCGCGCCCGGCGGGACGCCAGTCTCCGGCGCGAAGGTGACGGCCACATTCTTTATGGCGGCGATGCCCGCCATGGGCATGCCCGCGATGCGCACCGTGGTGACGCTGAGCGACCGCGGCGGGGGGAATTACGAGGGCGCCGGAAGTCTTGGCAGCGCGGGCGCCTGGCAGGTGAGCGTGACGGCGGAGAAGAACGGCCAGGCGATCGCCGCCCGGCAGTTGACGATGAACGCCACGGGAGGCCGCTAAGGTGATCAGCCGCGGCATCGACTGGTGCGTCCGGAATCGTTTCCTGGTATTTACGGCCACGGTTCTGCTGGTGCTGGCCGGCATCTGGTCGATGAAGCACATTCCGCTGGATGCGCTGCCGGACATCTCCGACGTCGAGGTCATCGTCTACACGCCCTGGGCCGGGCAGCCGCCCAACATTATCGAGGACCAGGTCACTTATCCGATTGTCAGCGCCATGCTGGGCGCGCCTCGTGTGAAGGCGGTGCGGGCGCAGACCATGTTTGGCGACTCATACGTCTTCGTGATTTTCCAGGACGGGACTGATCTTTATTGGGCGCGCTCGCGCGTCCTGGAATACCTGCAGGAGATTCAGGGCCAGCTTCCGGCGGGCGTTCATCCCGTGCTCGGGCCGGACGCCACCGGCGCGGGGTGGGTCTACGAATACGCGCTGGTGGACCACACTCATCGCCACAGCCTGGCGGACCTGCGCACGTTTCAGGACTGGTATCTCCGCTATCAGCTCGAAGCGGTTCCCGGCGTGGCGCAGGTGGCCACGATCGGCGGCTTCGTTAAGGAATACCAGGTGAAGCTTGACCCGGACAAACTGCGCGCCTACCGCATACCGCTCTCGCGCGTGATCGAGCGGGTGCGCGCCAGCTCCGGCGAGGTGGGCGGGCGGCTGCTCGAGCTTGGCGGGGCCGAATACATGATCCGCGGCCTGGGATACCTTCATTCGCTCGAAGATCTCGAGAATGTTCCCGTCGCCAGCACCACGCAGGGTGTTCCGGTGCTGATTCGCGATCTGGGAACTGTTTCGTTTGGGCCGGATATCCGCCGCGGTGTGGCGGACTGGAACGGGCAGGGCGAAACCGTAGGCGGCATCGTGGTGATGCGTTACGGCATGAACGCCCTCTCCGTCATCCAGGGCGTCAAAAGAAAGCTCGCCGAGATCAAACCTTCCTTGCCGCCCGGTGTATCGATTGTTTCCGGCTATGACCGCTCGGGGCTGATTCGGGCGTCAATCAGCACGCTCAAACGCGACCTGCTGGAAGAGATCATCGTAGTCAGCATCGTCATTATCCTCTTTCTGTTTCATTTCCGCACCGCCCTGATCCCGATCATCACCATCCCGATCGCGGTGGTGGCCTGCTTTCTCCCGATGCTCTACCTTCACGTGAGCTCCAACATCATGTCGCTCGGAGGGCTGGCGCTCGCGATCGGCGTGCTGGTGGATGCCGCGATCGTGATGGTTGAAAACGGATACCGCCATCTCTCGGCGCACCAGGCGGCAGCCGAGCGGGCCGCTGTGGAACGACCGGTGACGGGTTCTCTCGGTGGCGATGGCGGCGCGCCGGGAGCTGGCTCCACGAACCCGCAATTTTCTTCTCCGGCGCGCTGGATCGAGGCTGAGCCCGCACCAGAAGCCGCGGCCGCAGCGCCTCCCGCGCCGCTCCTCCCGCCGCGCGAGCGGCAGCGCATTCTCACGGACGCGGCCAAGCAGGTGGGACCTGCGCTCTTCTTCTCGCTCGTGATTATCGTCGCCGCGTTTCTTCCCGTTTTCCTCCTTGAGGCGCAGGAAGGGCGCATGTTCAGTCCGCTCGCCTGGACGAAGACGCTGGCCATAAGCATCTCTTCGATTCTGTCGATCACGCTGGTTCCCGTACTGATGCTGATCTTCATTCGCGGCAAGCTGCGGCCGGAATCCCGGAATTCCGTTTCGCGCGTCACGCAGGCGGTATACCTGCCGGTGCTCCGACTGTGCCTGCGGCACCGCAGGATCACGGTGCTGCTGAGCGTCGTCGTGCTGGCGCTCTCCTATCCGCTGGCGCGAAGCATCGGCAGCCAGTTTATGCCCTCGCTCTTCGAGGGCTCGTCGCTCTATATGCCTACCGCGCTTCCGGGAATCTCGATTACGCAGGCGTCGGATCTGCTGCAGGAGCAGGACCGGATCATCAAGTCGTTCCCCGAGGTGCAAAGCGTCTTCGGCACGGCAGGGCGCTCGAACAGCGCCACCGACAACGCGCCGCTCGATATGTACGACACCACGATCATGCTGAAGC
>JBOGJW010000351.1:0-6600 GCA_050745245.1 Terriglobia bacterium
GCTACGGACAGCCCGGCAATTCCTGGGCGCCGCAGGTTTTCCCTGCATTGAAGAGCTGGGGCGTGGGCACTTATCTTGACGATGGCCTGCAGGTCGGGCTCAATGGCAAACCCTTCTGGTATGGCGGCCTGCTGAACATCTACAACATCCACGCCGGCTCGCAGCTTCAGCATAATGCGGATTGGTCGAACCTTGCCGAGGCGAAGGCCAGTTTCAAGGCCCTGTATGCACAGATGAACTCGAGCCCACCCGGCGGCCTGGTGAGCTTCTACTTTCATCCCACTGAATTCATCTCGGCAAAGTTCTGGGACGCGGTAAATTTCGCTGAAGGCGCCAATCCACCACGCGCGGACTGGAAGGCGCAGCCGGAACGGAGCCGGGCGCAACGAGAGCAGGCTTTTCGCTACCTTGAAGAGCTTGTCGTTTACATGAAGTCGTTTCCGGACGTTCAATTCGTCACCGCGTCCGAGGCGCACGCGTTGTATCGGGATCGCGCGCAGGATCGGGCGTTCGCACGCCGGGAGCTCTTGGAGATTGCGTCCCGCGCCGGCCCCGGCGTCACTTTCCAGGCCGGTGATGGGTACGCACTCTCCGCCAGCGAGGTCTTTCTTCTGGTCAACACATTCCTGGCGAACCTGATCGGCGGGGGCGGATCGGAAGAAGTGAGGCTCAGCGGCACCCCGGAGGGTCCCGCTTCACCGGCGTTTGATGGAAGGATCGCTTCAGGATCGGCAGAAGTTTCGTGGAGCCAGTTTTCGCGGACCGTTCGCGACGTGGCCAGCTACGTCGAAGCGAACAACGCTGTCCCGAACGCCGCCTGGTTCGGCAGCGTGGCAGTTAAACCTGAGAGTTATCTGACTGCGGCGGCCGGAGTAGCGCTGGCGCTTGCGGCGGGGCGCAAGCCGCCTGACCCGGTGGTGATCCGTCCCGCCGAGCTTGCCGCGGCGCGATACGTCGCCGAGGATTCGCCGGCGATTTGGAAGTGGCTTATCTTTCCGCCGGGATTTCACTCCGCTCACCTGATGGAGCTTGCGCGGCTGCAATCCTGGTCCCTGAAACCCGCCATTCTCAATCCTTGAGAATCTGGGAGCGCTACGCTTTCGTCTTCCGACCCCGAATCAACCCTCTCAGCAAGAGCCAAAACTCACGCTCGGGCTCAGCGCCAAATCGCAGCGCGTTATACAACCTTGTGAATTCGAGCGCCCGCGGTCCGACATCAGGATCGGCGAGCGTGCGCGCGAATTCCTGCGGCGTTTGCGCGTCCGGCTTCTGAAATCCGCGTGTGCGCATCGCGCGGAGGAATTGCCGGTATCCGAGAGTCGCGTCCGTCGATTGAGGAGTCGCGCCGTTGTGAACGCGCCGAAGCAGAAGCCTTAGCCGCACGCCGGTGGGCATCGCGGGCCGTAGCAACGCGGCCGCGAATCCTGCCAAAATGGCTCCGAGCGCTAGCGGCAGGTGAGTCCTCGCGGCTCGCGCAGCCCGCCTGAGCAGCTCGTCGGTCCGCCGAATCAATCCCGCCAGCGACTCAGCGGAATTTGCGCGCAGGCGCCTCAAATCCTGATTTGACTGGCGGGCCAGCAGCGCTTGATGCGCAAAGTCGTAGTTGATGATCCACTCGTTCCAGAAAAGGCTCGCCGCGTCGAGGTAATCACCCAAGGCGCTCCAGCTTGCGCCGGGCGCCGGCCCCGGCGGCGTCGGATCGAACGGGACCCAGCCATAACCCGGGAAATAAACCTCCACCCAACTGTGCGCGTCCCGCGCGCGAACCACGAAATCGCCTCCGATGCTGTTGAAGGTTCCCGTCTGAAAGCCGTTCACCACTCGCGCCGGGATGCCGAGGGTGCGGAGCATCACGGCCATCGCGGACGAAAAATACGCGCAATAGCCCTTCTTCGTCTGAAACAGAAAACTGCCGAGCGGGTCCGCCTGCTTGCTGGAGGGCGGCGCGAGCGTGTAAGCGAAATTGCTGCGCAAATAGTTTTGGATCGCGAGGGCGCGGTTGTCATTTCCCGTTGCGGCGCGCGTGATGGTGCGCGCCAGCGGCCGAATGCGTGGATCGATGGCTGGCAGCGACAGGTCCACGCGGCGAATCTCGGGGGGGCAGACTTCCCCCGCTGTGCGGAGCGCCGCTGGGGAGGGAAGCCCGGCGGCCGACACTACACTGTAGGCGAAGAGCGCTGGGCCGCGCGGGCTGTGCAGCGAGCCGGTGTCATCAACGCTGAGGGAGGCCAGCCGCCCGTCGATTTCGCGCGGGTGGGCGGCGGCAAAAATGATATCCGTGCTCAGCCCGGAGAGCAGCACCTGATACCTCAGAATGTGGCGCGGCCGTCCGCCCCAGCCGTCATCCGGCTCCAGCAGAAAGCGGCCCGGCGCAACCGGTGCAATCGCTCTCCGCGTGGTCGCGCGGGCGCTCCGCCAGCCGCGGCCTGTGAACGTATCGAGCGCGATTCCACGCCACTTCACGCCGTCGAAGGCCCGCGCGCTGCCGTTGACCTTCACCCGCATCACGACTGCACTAGACGTGGTGATTGTTCCGATGTCGCCGAGGTCAATGTTCTCCGAGAAGCCGGTCACGTTCTGCGCTTCAAAACCGAGGCTGCTGAAGTGAGAGCCGTGGGCGCGGGGGATCACGAAGAAGAGAATCACGCCGAGAGCGGCCACGCTTGCCGCCACCGCGGCCGCCGCGAGGAGCAGAGAGTTTTCAACCGCTACGCGGTTGCGCGCCGGGCTCGCGTAAGGACCGCGCGGCGGCGCTTCCGAAGTCTCAATCCCGCGCTTCACCTCATAGCTGATGAACATCGCGATGGCCAGCAGAACGTAAAACGCCAGCCCCAAGAGGTACTCGATCTTTACGGTCAGCACCGCGGCGGCCAGCATCATCATGAAGGAAAGCGCCGCAAGATAACCGTAGTCGCGGTATCGGCGCGCGGAAAAGATTTTCACGACAGTGACAAACAGAATGAGGTGGATCGCGGCGCGCAGGACGCGCTGCTCGGCTTCCGCGCCGCGGGCGAGCAGCGTGAGGTCGAGCAGAAAAAAGAACAGGTAGGCGATGGCGAGACGCGTGACAACGCGCGGGCTGAGCCGCAGGCCCGATTCACCGCGCGCGTAGCTCCACAGCTTCACGCCCAGCGCCGCGGAAAAAAGGCCGGTTGAGACCGCGTCTAACGCCCCGGTGGAAGCGAGCGTAAAAAAACTGGAGCCGAGCATCAGCAGCAGCGCGATTTCAAAGTAGCGCTGCACGCTGATGTGCGCCTGCCGGTTGATGCGGCCCGCCGGGCTGGTGCTGGAGCTCCCCGCCATTCTAATTTTATCGGCGTAAATGCGAGGGCGAATGAGGCGCGGTGATTAGCGGGCAGCGGGCGGATAACCACCCGTAATCGCGCGCCAGCGGATGGCAGCGAGCTCGCAAAACATCCGCGCGGCGTCGCGCAGGAAATGGACTTTCGTATTGGGGTCGTTATTCCAGCGCACCGGCACTTCCGTGATTTTGCCGCCCAGGCGATGAATGAGGAAGAGCAGCTCGGGATCAAAACCGAAGCCGGAAACGCGCTCGAGCTCAAAGGCCCGCCGGGTGGTGCGAAGCCGAAAGAGCTTGAAGCCGCACTGTGTGTCATGAAGATCGAGGCCCGTGAAGGCGCGGACGAGCAGGTTAAAAACCCTTCCGCTCAGGTCGCGCGCCAAAGGCTGGCGGACGCCGGTGAGCTTGCGGTTGAGAGCGCGCGAGCCGATTGCCGCGTCGGCGCCTGTGGACTCGAGCGCGCTGAAAAGCAGGCCGGCTTCTTCTATGGGCGCGGAGAGGTCGGCGTCGGTAAAGAGCACGAACGTTCCGCGCGAATCGAGAACGCCGCGGCGCACGCTGAATCCCTTGCCGCGATTTGAGCCGTTACGCAGGATTCTCAACTTCGGCCAGGCGGCGGCAAGCCCTTCGAGCAGCTCCGGCATTTTATCCGTCGAGCCGTCATCAACCACGATCACTTCGGAAGCGAACGGCTTGCTCGCGAGGTAGCGGCGCACGCTCTCGAGCGAGCGGCCAATCCGCCCCGACTCGTTGTAGGCGGGAATCACCACGCTGAGCAGCGGATCACTCATACAAAAGCACTCAGCGCTCAGCTTGTAGCGCGGACCTGCGCTCTTCAGGTCCGCGGCTTTTGCGCTGGTTTCACGGACAAGCCGCAGACCTCCAAAACGGAGGTCTGCGCTACCCGCTCGCCACTCGCCACTGCTTTTGACCGCTACGCGCAATGCGCCTGCGTAAACTCCTGCAGGGCCTCCAGCGTCCTCGTGGCCATGCCGGAGTCGACGGCTTGCGCCGCGAGTCGAACACCCTGGACAAAATCCGGGGCGAGACCCGCGACAACGAGGGCGGCCGAAGTGTTCACCAGCGCCATATCCCGGTAAGCGCTTCGCTCGCCGTCGAGAACACGGCGAATGATCGCGGCGTTTTCGGCGGCGCTGCCGCCGCCGACGGCGTCCCCGGAGGCGCGGCTGAAACCGAACTGTTCCGGAACGATATCACGCGTCGTGACGGTTCCGTCTCTCGCCTCGGAAAGCTGTGTTGGACCGGAGATTGAGATTTCGTCCATGCCGCCGTGGGAGGCCACGACGAAGGCGCGCAGCGCGCCGCCGGCGGCCAGCGCGCGGGCCATCATCTCCGTGCGTGTGCGGTCGTAAACCCCGGCAAGCTGCGCGGAGGCGCCCAGCGGATTGGTAAGCGGCCCGAGCAGATTGAAGACGGTTTTGCCCTTCAACTGGCGGCGCGCGTTCATGACGTGCTTCATCGCGAGATGAAGGTGGGGAGCGTACAGAAAGACGAATCCGGTTCTTTCGAGGCACTCGGGAAGGCGGCACAGGGGGATCTCGATCGAAACGCCGAGCGCTTCCAGCACGTCCGCGCTGCCCGCGCGGCTGGAGATGGAGCGGTTGCCGTGCTTGGCCACGCGCGCCCCGGCCGCGGCGGCCACCAGCGCGGTAGCTGTCGAGACGTTGAAGGTTCCCTTGCCGTCACCCCCGGTGCCGCACGTATCGAGCAGCGGGCCGCCATCCGCCAACTTTTCGGCGTCCACCCCCGCCTGGCGCAGCACCGCCGATGCCTGCTCGCGCATCACCTCGGCGAGGCCGGCCACCTCGTCGAAGGTTTCGCCCTTGTCGCGGAACGCCGCGAGCACGGCCACGATCTCGTCATCGGGAACACGGCCGGAGAGGAGCTCGCTCATCAAGCCGCGCGCCTCTGGGCGCGTGAGGTTCCCGCCCAGGCTCAGTTTTTCCAGTGCTGACGCGATATACACGAGTTTCGGCCGGCACAGCGCGTTGCATTCCCGGCGCTGTTTCCCTATACTGGCTCATCGAGCTAGCCCGGAATCTCTCATTGTAGCGTGGATTCCGCTTCACTTCCGTCTTGCAGAACAGCGACTAATTGGCGCGATTTGGGGCCGCACTGCATTGCAATACCGTAATTTCTTGTTTTTTTAACAAACATTTTGGATGCCCGAAGCCACCGCCGCCGATGTCACCCCCGCGAAAGCGGGGGTCCATTGATGAAATGGATTCCCGCTCCCCCGCCTGCGCGGAGGACAAGCTTTCGCGGGAATGACTGAAAATGGCGTTTGGTTGCGGTCGCAAGGCCGCGCCGCGCTACGCCGCTGATTCTCAGTCGGCAATCGGGCGTCGCCAATCACCATTGAAAAGGGTTCTCATCCGTCCCATTCGTCTCCACCTCTTATACGTCTTGTGCCACACTGGGCGAGAGCACGAGCATGGACGAAAAGCGGCCGACGGCGACAACGCCCACTTTGACCGATGCGGAACGAGACGGATTGCATTGCGTAATACTCAAGGGCAATGAATTTTTTCGGAACGAAGCCTAGCAAGCCTTTAGAATCAATAACGTTAGAAAGTTCTAATGAACATACATGAATTCCAGGCCAAGCAGATTCTCGCGCGCTATGGCGTCGCTATCCCGCGCGGCGAAGTGGCGGAGCGGCCGGAGCAGGCGCGCGCAATTGCATCCCGGCTGGGCGGGACCGTCGTGGTGAAGGCGCAGATCCACGCCGGCGGGCGCGGCAAGGGCGGCGGCGTGAAGCTGGCGCGCGACCCGGAGGAATGTGCCAGAATTGCCGGCCAGATCCTCGGCATGAAGCTGGTGACGCACCAAACGGGTTCCGAAGGGCGCGCCGTCCGCCGCGTGCTCATTGAAGAGGGATTGGAGATCGCCCGCGAGCTTTATCTCGGCGTGGTGATTGATCGCGCCAGCGGACGCCCGGTTCTGATGGCGTCGAGCGAGGGCGGAGTGGAGATCGAGACAGTGGCCGCGGAAACTCCGGAGAAGATCCTCAAAGAGTTTATCGATCCCGGCGCGGGCCTCCAGCCCTTTCAAGCGCGGAAGCTGGCGTTCGGGCTGGGTCTCGATGCGAGCCTCGTGAATCCAGCGACTAAATTCCTCTCGGCTCTCTATCAGGCGTTCCTCGCAACAGACGCTTCGCTGGTTGAGATCAACCCATTCGTGGTCGCGCGCGACGGACGGCTGCTGGCGCTCGACGCCAAGATGAATTTCGACGACAACGCGCTTTACCGCCACCCCGAGATCGCGGAGCTGCGCGA
>JBOGJW010000352.1:0-6360 GCA_050745245.1 Terriglobia bacterium
GTCTTGCACTGGAGCCATCCGCCTTTGAGGTATGCGGTTTTTCCTCGAAGCACAAACCGCGGACCTGAAGAGCGCAGGTCCGCGCTGCGTCGCCGGACTGCTGCGGTCACTGCACCGCTCGCCAAATTGGGTTATGCTACGCGCTATGGAAAAAACTATTGATCTGCGCAGCGACACAGTGACACGGCCGAGCCCCGCGATGAGGCGGGCGATGGCGGAGGCCGACGTGGGCGACGACGTGTATCGCGAGGACCCCAGCGTGAATCGACTGCAAGAGCGGGCCGCGGAGGTCTTTGGGCGCGAGGACGCGCTCTTTGTGCCCTCGGGGACGATGGGCAACCAGGCCGCGATCAAAGTTCACACGCATCACGGCCAGGAGGTAATCTGCGAGGACCGCGCGCACCTTTACAGCGTGGAGATGGCAATGATGGCGGCCTTTTCGGGATGCCTGGCGCGTCCGGTGCGGGCGCCGGGCGGAATCCTGAACTGGGCGCTCATCGCGCCTTTTGTGCGAGGCCGCACGGAGAACAGGGCCCGCACGGGTTTGATCGCGCTCGAAAGCTCGTCGAACCTCGCGGGCGGCTCGGTCTACCCTCAGGAAGTCACCGACGATATCTGCGAGCGCGCGCACGCCGCCGGAATTCCTGTTCACCTGGACGGCGCGCGAATCTTCAACGCCAGCGTAGCCCTGGATCGCCCCGTGACGGAGCTTACGCGGAACTGCGACTCGGTCATGTTCTGTTTCTCAAAGGGACTAGGCGCGCCGGTAGGCTCGATGCTGGTGGGAAGCAGAAAATTCATCGAGGAGGCGCGCGTAGTGCGCAAGATGCTCGGCGGAGGCATGCGCCAGGCGGGAGTGCTGGCGGCCGCGGCGCTGGTGGCGCTCGAAGAATCACCGAAGCGCCTGCACATGGATCATGCCAATGCTAAATTCCTTGCCGAAGGGCTGGCCGAGCTTCCGGCAATCCGCCTCGATCCGTCGCAAGTGGTGACGAATATCGTCGTTTTTGATGTGAGCGGCACCGGGCTGACCGCCTTCGACCTCTCGCGCCGCCTCAAAGAACAGGGAGTGCTGGCGAACGGACTCGACGCGCAGAAAATGCGCATGGTGACCCACTGTGACGTGGATCGCGACGGCTGCTCCCGCGCTCTTGCCGCGCTGCGCCACGTTCTGGGCGCGAAGCGCATGGTGGTGTGACGGGGTGCGCCAGGCCTGAATGTGGCGGCGGATTTATCCCGCCAGCGCCGGGTGGCGGCGCAAAGCCGATTCTACACGTTTATGCACCTGCGTAATTACGTTGTTGTCACGGCGCGCGGGCAAAGTGTATTCTGAATCTTACCCCCGCCAGACGACGGAGCTGCTGATGAATGTTCTGCTGATCTATCCGGAGTTCCCCGACACCTATTGGAGCTTCAAGCACGCGCTGCCAATCGAGGGCAAAAAGTCCGCCTACCCGCCGCTGGGACTTCTCACGATTGCGGCGATGATGCCGAAGCACTGGAACAAGCGGCTGGTGGACACCAATATCCGCACGCTCGCCGACTCCGACCTGAAATGGGCGGACGTGGCGATGCTGAGCGGAATGATCGTGCACCGGGACGAGGTGATCCAGACGCTCGACCGCTGCCGCGCGCGCGGCTTGACCTCGGTGGTAGGCGGGCCCATCACCAACAGCGTCTCCGGGCTGCCTCATCACGCCGATAGCGTCGTCTACGGCGAGGCCGAAGACCTGGTGGAGGCGCTCTTCAGCGATCTCGAGCAGGGAACGCTCAAACCCTCTTACAAATCGGAGCAGTTGCCAAGCCTTTTGAAAACGCCGCTGCCCGATCTCAGCCTGATTAACACCCGGCACTACAGCGCGATGCCGATCCAATATTCCCGCGGCTGCCCGTTCAATTGCGAGTTTTGCGACATTATCGAGATTTACGGCCGCGTGCCCCGCACGAAAAGCCCGGCGCAGATAGTTTCAGAGCTTGATCAGCTCGATGACCGCCGGTGGCGCGGCTCGGTCTTTATCGTCGATGACAACTTCATCGGCAACAAGCGCAAAGCCAAGGAGCTGCTCTCAGTGCTGGCGGACTGGAACCACCGCCACCATACGCCGTTCGGATTCTTCACCGAGGCGTCCGTGAACCTTGCCGATGACACCGAGCTGCTGCAGATGATGAAGGCCGCCAACTTCACGCGCGTCTTCATGGGCATCGAAACTCCCGTCGAAGCCAGCTTGAAAGAAGCGCATAAGATGCAGAACACGCGCAAAAACCTGGTGGAAAGCGTGCACCGCATCCAGGATTACGGGCTCGAAGTGATGGCCGGCTTCATCGTGGGATTCGACAATGATCCCGAGGATATTTTCGATCGTCAGGTGCAGTTCATCCAGGAAAGCGCCATCCCGCTGGCGATGGTTGGGCTGCTGCTCGCGCTTCCCAACACGCAGCTCTTCCGGCGCCTCAAAAAGGAAGGCCGCATCCTCGAAGAGGGGCACGGCAACAACATGGAGCTGCGTCTGAACTTCATTCCCAAGATGAACGCGCAGAAGCTCATCCAGGGCTACCGCGAGATCCTGCAGCGCATCTACACACCCGACGCCTACTACGAGCGCGCGCTGCGTTTTCTGGAGCGATACAAGAATCCCAACCACCGCCCGCGCGTCTTCGCGGACTACCTCGCCTTAGCGCGCTCTTTCATCCGGCAGGGGCTGCTGGGCGAGTCGCGAACGAGCTACTGGAAGTACGTCATGAAGTCGGCGCTCCATTACCGGAAGCAGTTTGACACCGCGATGACGCTGGCCGTGATGGGGCATCACTTTCAGACGCTGACGAGAATCGTACTCGAAGCGGAATGAATTAATCCTTTCTTCTCCCGCCGCCCTTCTCCCGGCCCGCCCTGATTTTTGGAGCGAGGCAGGGATAGCCACGGTCAACCACTTTCGGGTTGACCGTGGGTTTTTAAAATATGGTGAAAGGCCCGCGGTCAGGAAGGCGTTGACCGCGGCTACCACTGCCTTCGCCCTAGCTGCGGCTCTTCCGCGCTGCGCTACAGCCTCTCCCCAAGATGACTGTCATGACCCATAATGATTTTGCGGTGGAGGCAATGCCATGAACACGCATACGTGGACGGTCGCAGAGGCGAAGGCAAAATTCAGCGAGGTCATCGAGAGGGCGCGATCGGCTGGACCTCAAACCATCACACGGAACGGGCGCACGGCCGTAGTGATCGTTGCAGCCGAGGAATGGAGCCGGAAAAATAGACGCAAGGGGAGCCTTGCTGAATTTTTTGCCAGTTCTCCTCTCCGGAGTTCCGGACTGACGGTCAAACGACGACGCGGCCGCGTCCGCAGGGCTGATCTATGAGCTTCCTGCTTGACACGAACGTCGTTTCAGAATGGATGAAGCATCCCTGCTCTGAGTGACGGATTCTCCTGCGAGGTTGCGGAATGCAAGGTTACGACTTGATCGTGATCGGATCAGGACCCGCGGGCCAGCGCGCCGCCATCCAGGCCGCCAAATCCGGCAGACGCGTGGCGCTGATGGAAAAGCAGCAGGAGATTGGCGGCGTCTGCATCAATACGGGAACGATCCCCAGCAAGACGATGCGCGAAGCCGTGCTACACCTCTCCGGCTACAACTATCAGAGCATCTACGGCCCCAATTATCGCCTCAAAGACAGAATCACCATGGCGGACCTTGCCTTCCGCGTGCAGCACGTCATCAAGACGGAAGTGGACGTTGCGGAAGCCCAGCTCACCCGCAATGGCATCGAGGTGATTTACGGAACCGCCTCGTTCGAAGATCCGAAGACGGTACGCGTGTCCGGCTTGCAGGGCATTTCGGACTACACCGCCGGCATTTTCATCATCGCCAGCGGCACCAAGCCCGCTGTCTCGCCCAAGGTTCCTCTGAACAACCGCAATATCCTTAGCAGCGACCAAATCCTCAAAATGCCAGACCTGCCGAAGACCCTGATCGTAGTGGGCGGCGGCGTGATCGGCGTCGAGTACACGTGCATGTTCGCGGTGCTGGGCGTGCGCGTAATCCTGGTGGAAAAGCGTCCGCGGCTGCTCGAGTTCGCCGACGCGGAGATCGTTGAAGCTCTCTCGTATCACCTGCGCGACCGCCGTGTGATCATGCGCCTGAGCGAGGAAGTACAGAGCGTAGAGGAGACGCAGGATGGCAGGGTGGTGGCCAACCTGGAAAGCAACAAGAAGGTTTCCGGCGATACGCTGCTTTATGCGGTGGGGCGCGTGGGCAACGTGGACGAGCTCAATCTGGCCGCCGCCGGCATCACGCCGGATTCGCGCGGCCGCATCCCCGTTGACGCCGATTACCGCACCTGCCAGCCGCACATTTTCGCCGCGGGCGACGTGATCGGGTTCCCAAGCCTGGCGTCCGTTTCAATGGAACAGGGCCGCATCGCGGCCGCTCGCGCCCTGGGTTTGCCGGTCCATTCTAATCCGGCGAATTACCCCTACGGAATTTATTCCATTCCGGAGATTTCATTTATCGGAAAAACCGAAGAGCAGCTCACGGAGGAAGACGCGCCTTACGAGGTGGGCATCGCCTATTACCGCGAGATCGCGCGCGGGCAGATCCGCGGCGATACAACGGGGCGGCTGAAGATCATCTTTCATCGTGAGACCAAGGAGCTGCTGGGCGTACACATTATCGGCGACGGCGCCGCCGAGCTGCTGCACATTGGCCAGGCGGTGTTCATTCTGAAGGGAACGATGGAGTACTTCGTCGACGTCGTCTTCAACTACCCGACGCTGGCGGAATGCTACAAGTCCGCCGCGTTTAACGGGCTCAACAAGCTGGCGAACTTGTAGCGCCGGCGGGCATGAGCGCGGCAGTGCCGAAACCAAAGGGCATTTTCAGTCATTCCCGCGAAAGCGGGAATCCATTAATCAATGGACCCCCGCTTTCGCGAGGGTGACGCTGACTGCGCGGGCTGCGAGATGGCGGCCAGGGAAACTTATATGGGACGGACAATCGGGGTTCTGGCGACAAACCGGATCGCGGCGGGCCTGGTAGAAAACGGCCAGCTTGCCGGACCGCTGCGCCTCTATCCCGAATCGACCAGCGCCGTCTACGTCCTTGATGGCATGTCGGCGGAGAGCATCGGCGAGTCAATTCTGCGCCTGGTCGAGCTGATCCGCGCCGATCTGGGGCTTGACGCGGTCGGCGTGGCTGTCCCGGGGATCGTCCGCGAAGGGGTGGTTGAAGACTCGCCCAATCTCCCGCAGGTGAAAGGGTTCAGATTGCAGGAAAACCTGGAGCAGGCGCTGCGCGAGCGCTGCGGCGCGGTTCCGGTTCGCGTCTTTAACGACGCGGACGTGATCGCCGCCGGGCTTGCCGCCGCGCGCGGATGCCTGGGCAAGCTCGTTCGCGTTTGGAACCTCGGGCACGGCGTCGGTTATGGGCGCTCTCCGTGGCAGGAGGGAATCTGGGAGGGCGGGCACTGCGTTGTGACGCTTGATCCGCGCGAGCACTTCTGCGGGTGCGGCGGGCGCGGGCACCTGGAAGGGATCATGGGCACTCGCGCCATGCGCCTGCGATTCCTCGACAAGGAACCCGAGGAGATTTTCGCCGGCGCGAAGGCGGGCGATTCACGTTGTGTCGAATTCGTCAAGGTCTGGCACCGCGCTCTGGCCGCTGCCACAGCCACCTGCATCTCAATGGAAGGGCCGGGGAAATTTTTTATTACCGGCTCCAACGCGCAATTTATCGAGATTGGCAGGCTCTCGATCTACCTGCACGAAATGGTGAAGATGAGCCCGCTGCAGGGTAGCCAGTTTGAGGCGGTCTCGACCGGAATCGAGACGGGCGTCGTTGGCGCGGCCGTGAACGCTGAGATAGCCATCCGCGGCACTCCGTAGGCGCGGGGGCCCGGCCAAAGGCGCGACCAAGCCGCAACCGGCTGGAGCTGTCATTCTGAGCAAGCGGAGCGAGCGAAGAATCTCTGTATTATTTGAAGCTCAGCGAAATGCGGGGATTCTTCGCTTGCGCTCAGAATGACAGGGGTCTGAAATTTTTGCCAATGAAATTGATACGCCGCAATGCAGCGCGACGGAGCCGCAACCAAGCACGATTTTCAGTCATTCCCGCGAAAGCGGGAATCCAGTTGATTCAATGGACCCCCGCTTTCGCGGGGGTGACACCGACGGCGGGAGGGGGATAATAGGTTTATGAGGATTGTGCTGGGCGCCGATCATGCCGGATTTGAGCTGAAGCAGAAGGTGCTGGAGCTCGTGCGGGAGCTTGGGCACGAAGCGCTCGACGTGGGCACTGACAGTGAGGCGCCGGTTGACTATCCGAAATTTTCCGAAGCCGTGGCGTTGGCGGTGCGTGGCGGGCGGGCCG
>JBOGJW010000353.1:0-4635 GCA_050745245.1 Terriglobia bacterium
GAGGGGGTGCGATGAGCGGCGTTCTTGGTTATCAGCGCCCTACGGGCCCTCCTGGCATTCGCAACGTTGTTGCGTGCATCCACACCGTCGAGTGCTCTTCGTTCGTCGCGCAGAAGATTGCCGAGGCCGATCCCAGGGTTCATAGCTTGGGCTTTCCGGGTTGTTACGCGAATGCTTATGCCACCCGATTGATGATTGCTCTGGCGACGCACCCGAACGTCGGCGCTGTGCTGCTGGTGAGCCTGGGCTGTGAAGAAACCGACGCGGGCGCGATGGTGGCGGCGATCCGCCGGGCGGGGCGGCCGGCCGAGGTGCTCCGGATTCAGCAGGCGGGCGGCACCGGACCGTCAATTGATCAGGGGCGGCAGCTCGCGGCGCGCCTGCTGGCCGAGCTCGATCGAACGCCTCGGGTCGAAATATCGATCTCGGACCTGACGGTCGGAACCGAGTGCGGAGGGTCTGACGCCACCTCGGGAATCGCCGCCAACCCGGCCACGGGCCATGCTTTTGACATGCTCAACGACGCCGGCGCGACCACAATCATTGAAGAGACGCTGGAGATGCTGGGATGTTCCGATCTGGTCGCGGGCCGGGCGGCGACACCGGAAGTTGCGGAGGAATTGTGCGCGGCCGTGCGGAAGGCGGAGAGATTCTCGCTCCAGGCGGGCCACTTCTCCATCTCTCCCGGCAACCGCTTTGGAGGACTGACGACGATTGAGGAGAAGTCCATGGGCGCCTTCGCCAAGTGCGGAACCCGTCCGATTCAGGGAGTCATCAAAGTGGCGCAAAAACCGGCCGGGCGCGGCCTCTACGTTCTTGACTCCGTTCCCGATCCCTCCCCGCTTGCTTTTGGCTACAGCAACCCGAACGACTCGGAAGGTGTCTTGGACCTCATCTCGTGCGGAGCGCATCTCGTGGTGTTTACGACGGGGCGCGGAAGCGTCATCGGGAGCCCGATTTCGCCGGTGCTGAAAGTCTGCGGAAACCCCCAGACCTGCTCCCGGATGGCGGGAGATATTGATGTCAATGCAGGACGAATCATCACCGGCGAAACACCGGTATCCGAGATCGGGACAGAGATTTTCGACGCTATTTTGGCAACAGCCGCCGGGGAACAGACAAAGTCCGAACGCCTCGGCCACCGCGAATACTGCATTCCCTACAAGCACCAGGACCTCTGCACCAATTCATAGAATCCGCACCTATGCTCGGCTGACATCTTGATGCTGCCAACGGAACATCACCCTGCTTCAACCCGGGGAGCGCCATTGGGGGGTTCTGCAGCACGCCCTGATCGGCGGCCAGGTGGCGGGCAAGCTGGTCATGGACGCACACCTGGGAGCGCTCGCTATCGAACACTGGCCACGCTCGCCAGCGCTGATCGCGATTTTGCCCGCCTTCCCGGGCTCAAGCTGCTGAACCCGCTCACCTGATTCCATAGCATCTTTCAGCGTTCAGCAGAGCGCCGGCGCCGCCGTGGCGCGGCTTTCGGCCATCGACTTTCAGCAAACAGATCCAGAGAACAATTGCGGCTGATGGCTGAGTGCTCAGAGCTCACCCTGCCGCCGGCCGCTTTCGATTGGAAATATGCGGCCGGATTTGGCACAATTCGTAGTTCGGGCGGCGCGGTCCGGCCCGCGCGCCCGGGAAAGCCATTCCTCCGCCGCGCACTTGACTAGTTGAGGGGATCGAGAAGGCGCCAGCCTGCGCCGAACGCCATGCCTGTCCACAAAGTGGGTATCACCTCCAAGCCCAGAAAGGCGGAGATCAAGGAAATTGTTCCGCCGTTGCTCTCGTGGCTGGGAAGCCGCAGGATTCAGGTCTTCATGGACCAGGAGACGGGCGCCAGCCTCTCGAGCTGCGAAGCATGTCTGACGCGGGAAGAGATCGCCGCGGTCTGCGACCTGGTGATCGTTTTGGGTGGAGACGGCACGTTGCTCGCCACAGCCCGCGCTATGACGCGGCAGCCGGTTCCCATCCTCGCCGTCAATCTGGGCGGCCTCGGGTTCCTCACCGATATCACTCTGGAAGAGCTTTATCCCACGCTTACCGCGGTGCTGGGCGGAAGCTTCAAAGCCGATCGCCGCGTGCGCCTGGAAACCGAGGTGGTGCGGGACCGCGAGGTGATCGCGTCATTTCTCGCTCTCAATGACGCCGTGCTCAACAAGGGCGCTATCGCTCGCGTGCTCGACTTCGACATGTGGGTGGACGGCCGGTTCATGTCCACCTACAAGTCTGACGGGCTGATTGTCTCTACGCCCACGGGCTCAACCGCGTACTCACTGGCCGCCGGCGGCCCGGTGATGGTGCCTGCGGTCGAAGCGTTTATCGTGACTCCCATCTGCGCCCACACGCTAACTAATCGCGCCATCGTCTTGCCCGACACAGTCGCTCTCGACGTGGCCATGAAAGATCACCAGGAATCGGTTTACCTCACGGTCGACGGCCAGGTGGCGGTGGCGCTGCGCAGCAACGACCACGTTCGGGTAAAGAAAGCCGTCTCCCGGATCGAATTGATTCAGCCGCCCGAGAAAACTTATTTCGAGGTTCTGCGGCAGAAGCTGAAGTGGGGCGAGCGCTGAGTGGCAATGCGCCGACTGACAAACTGGCTGGTGCTGCCACGAGCGCCCGAGCCGGAGGAGATGGACGACGCGGCGGAAGTGGAGTCCTACGCAGCGGCGGCGGCCGAAGCGTGCCTGGCTGCCATCGATGATACGCTGGTGGATCAGGTAGTCGCGCTCGGATGCGGCCGCGGGCTCGATGTGGGAGCAGGGCCCGGCGCAATCTGCCTGAAACTTGCGCGCCGCTGCCCCGGGTTGCATATGACGGGCGTAGACCGCTCGGAGACGATGGTCCGCGCCGCCCGGAATGCGGCCCTCGCGCAAGGGCTGGAAGGGCGCCTGGTTTTTCGGCGTGGCGAGGCCGCGCGGCTCGATTTTCCGGACGCCTCTTTCGACCTGGTGATCTGCAACTCGGTGCTTCACCACCTGGCTTCGCCGGTGGAGGCGTTCGGCGAAATGGCGCGCGTCACGCGGCCGGGGGGCACGGTGTTAATCCGGGATTTGCGACGTCCTGCGCGGCTCATCTTCCGGGCGCATGCGGCCTGGCATGGCAGGCATTACTCCGGGAGGATGAAAGAGCTGTACCTGAGCTCGTTGCGGGCTGCCTACGCACCTTCCGAGCTCAAGGCGCTTGTGGAACGCTCGGCCCTTGCCGGCGGCCGCATTTTTTATCATCACCATACCCATATTGGGATTCTCTGGAAATCTGCATTCCAGAGCTAGGAGAAGGCATGAAGGTTATCGCTTTGATGGTGCTGGGTTCCGTCCTGGCGTTACCCATGGCGCTGCCGATCCAAGCGCGAGGGGATTCTCCTCAGAGTTACACCATCCAGTTGCCTCCTCCACCCAATTTCTCATCTATTGACTGGCTGGTGGGCGACTGGACCGGGAAAACCGAGGGCAAAGAACCCCAAGGACAGGTGCTGCTCTCCGTCTCTTACGAACTCGACCGGCACTTCATGCTGTTTCGCGAGGAGATTTCCCTCGAAGCCACGAAGAAGACCCCGGCCATGCACGAAGGCCTGATGGGAATCTTGAACGCCGACCCTTCCGGGAAGGGTTTCGACGTCAATTTTTACTCTTCGAACGGTTTTATCACTCACTATCGTGTTTCGGTAAACGAGGGCGCAATCACCTTCACCCCTCAAGGCGGAACCATTCCGCCACCCGGCGTGCTCTTTCGCAGGACCATCTTCCATAGCACTCCCGGCCAGTGCACTGAGCGGGTGGAAGTGGCGCCTCCGGGCAAGGCATTCTTCAACTTTTACACCGCCAGCTTAACCCAGGTGACTCCGCAATCCGCGCCTTCCTCTGCGCCGGCAAGCACGACGCCAGCAGAGAGTGCGAAATAAGTTCGCGTGCGCGCCGGGCATGCGCGGCCTGTTTCGCAGGTCTGTCATTCTGATCCCGCGGAGCGGGAGAAGAATCTGCTTTTTCCTGGGAGGCCTGAATCAGCCGCAGGTGCTTCGCGGAGCTTAGCCAAGCTCCTTCGCTGCGCTCAGGACTGTTCGGAACGGAGTTATGTTTTGGAAGGCGCTGTAAACGAAGGCATCACAAAACAATAAGCCGCGTAGCGGATTTCGCTCCAGGCGTGTTTTTGCGGCGGTGCCCCGGGAAAGAGCGGAATGTTAACCGGCGTGAAGTGAATTCTCACCCGAATCGCGGATCGTCCCTGGGTCAGCTCGCGCGAAATCAGAAATTCATCATCGCGAAAGCGCCGGTTGGACGTCTCGATCACGTGTTCCGTTGCTCCCAATTCGCCTCGCGGATTGGAGTACACACACGTATTGGAGCCGGCAAGATACCAAATGCCCGCCGGCTTCCACCGAGCGGAGCCGGCATCCGCCACGAATACCTCGGCCCGCTGATTGGGGAAAGAGTAGTCGAGCGTCCGGCGTAGCATGACGCCAAGATTCTCCGGCGTGAGCTTCAGAGTAAATTCGGACGCGCCTGTCGTGTGACGGCCCGTCTCCGTATGAGCCGGGTAAATTTCTTTCCCATCCAAATGATCTACTCCCCACTCATAGCGCGACGTTATCTCGACGGGCTTGCTCGCGTCGGGCGATTCATATTG
>JBOGJW010000354.1:0-5742 GCA_050745245.1 Terriglobia bacterium
GGCGAGATCACATCCTGAGAAATAACCGAGCTCCAACCCAGGAGATAGGAACTATTACTAGACATCGTTGCAGCCAGCATCGCGGCCACCACGAAGCCTTTTACTCCCGGCCCGAGCAACCGCGCCAGGAGGACCGGCATGGCGGTCATCGAGTCGTGACGCGGGCCGAGCATCGCCAGCGCGGCGATTCCCCAGAGCATCGGCAGCATGCCACGGCCAAAGAAGATCAGAGAACTCCAAACGAATACCTTCTTGGCGAGCGCGGGGCTGCGCATCGACATGGTTCGCATCGCGGTGGTCTGCCAGCAGGTGAAGATGGCGAGCCACATCAGCATTTGAAAAATGACGTAGTTCCAGCCGTACGCGGCGTTGCGGAGTGGATCCCATCCCGCGGCGCCGATATCCACCGTGACCGCACGCGCCATGCTGTGCCAACCGACATGCCAGACGCAATAGATCGTGACCATAATGGTGCCCAGGCTCAGGAGTACATACTGCAGGAAATCCGTGATCACGATCGAGACCATGCCCCCCAGCACCGTGTAGAGCATTTCCAGAAGCAAGATGGCGGTCATCGTCAGGACGAGCCAGCGCATCGGGATGCCGGTGAGAATCATCAGGAAAGTGCCTTCGACCCGCAGGAAAACACCCATGTTCAATAAGCCGCCGCCGGCGACGAGACAGCCGGTGAGGACTCGCAAGTTGCGGCTGTACCTGCGCTGGAAGTATTCGGGTACGGTCATCAACTCCAGCGTGCGGAAGCGGTGCACTACAAAACCCGTCAAGCCGATCATGAGCATTGCCGCGCCGGAGATTAAGCCCGTCAGAAGAACCGAAAAGCCCGTCCGGTAGCCAAGCTGGGCGTAGTACATGAACGTGACGGTGCCGATTTCGGTTGCGGCCAGCGTGGCCACGCCCAGGAACAAATCCAGACTCCGCCCGGCAACGAGGAAATCCGCAATGTTGCCGATGAGCTTCTTTCCCCAAAGCCCCAGGCCCAGGCTTGCTGCCAGATATACGCTGACGATGCCGTAATCCAGAGGCGTAAAGCCCATCGTCGATCTCCCGTGCGCGTGATCCGAACGCGAGCATCATCTCAGCTCCAAGAAGTTAACCACCTAACCTAATAGGTTGCTGAAAACCATGTAGCGGCGGCTTTATGCCGCCATGTCGCATCAGGAACGTTGTACCTACGGCGACCCAAAGTCGCCGCTACCCGCGCCGAACCCAATCTCCAATCTGCAATACGTCGCGTAATTGTCCAAGATGCTGATGATCCGACACATCCTGGCTTCGCATTATGGTCGCCGCCACCAGCAGGAGATGCTTCGGCAGGCGATGCCGTCATTTTTCCATCCTTTTCCTCAATACCTTTGGGCATGGCAGGAGCGGGGAGGCGAATGGAGACCCGCGAGACGGGTGGGACGGTATTTTCAACACAACCTGCAAGGCCCTTGGCCGCTAAAAATGATGAGTAACGCTGTGAGCAGGACAGCCAGTAACAAGGCCGGCGAACAGGGACCGGGACCGCGGCACAAGTCGAGGGTCTCTCATTTTTGGAGGATCTCGCCGAGGCGCCGGCCGATGATTTCAGCTTCTCCGGGGCGAAGCGCCTCCGGCATAATAACTACAGCACCCGATCGAGCCAGCTTTTCAAAGACGCAAATGGGCGGCTCTCCAGCCTGCAAGGCGTTGATAACGGCATTCGCGTCCAGCCCCGCCACGGCAGGATCTACGTTGATTACGGCGCGGGGTATCTCGCGCCCGTCGCTCTGCGGGCACACGACCTCTGCAGATACACCCCGCAGCCCTCTTACGCTATCCACCACGCACTTCATGTCAGTACGCCATTGCCTGCGCTCCGCCTCGAAATCGCGTTGGGCATAGAGTTGGAGCGCCGCAATCAGTCCCGCAATCTCCTCCTTGCCGACTTTGAAGCCGCGTCCGATGCCGTGATGCGGCGGACCGGCGATGATGCCTTCCGCAATCAGACGCCGGCGAGGCCAAGTCTCCGGGAAAACATCCATATCCTGGTGTTGAAGTGAAGCGGAGAGGATCAGGTCGCTCGTGCCGCACAGGATGCCGGTGGCCTGCGGCCCATGCAGGTGTTTCCCGCCGCTGAACGCCACCAAGTCGGCGCCCTCAGCAATGAAGGCCCTGAGATTGGCGGGCGGCGGAAGCTGAGCCGCCGCATCAACGATCACCGGGAGGCCATGCCGATGAGCGATGCTCACGAATTCGTTCAGAGAGAGGCTTCCCTCGCCGGCCCCCGCCTGGTAAAAGAACCCACAGGTACGCTCCGTAACCGCCTCTTCCACTTCGCGCGAAAACGTAAAATAGCTGTAGCCGGTTTCGACGAACTTCGCGCCCGCTGCACGCAGCGCATGGTCGTAATCATTACGGTGAGTTCGATGAACAACGAACTCATTCTTCATGCCGCGAGTGTCCGGCAGGCGCTCCATGCGGGCTACATCCAGCCCGGCGATGCACGCGGCGGCGGCCAAGGTCAAGGCCGCCGATGCACCGCTGGTGACGATCCCAAACTCGGCTCCCGTCGTTTCGGCGATCACTCTTCCGGACGCTTCCTGCAGGTCCTCGATCCTGACGCAGCTTTCGCCGGCGGCCCGCATCGCATCCAAAACTTCAGCGGGAAGCGCGCAGCCTCCAGCTTTGGTGCTGTAGCTGCGAGCGTTAATGATGGGCCGAACGCCAAGCTTCTTATAGATATCCATATCAGGCGCGCCGCTGGGTCAGCCAATCTTCTGGGGAGGTCAGCGCGCGAGGGCTCTCCGGCACGTCGAGCAGCCGGGCTGGGTTGGCGACGGTGATCTGGTAGATCGCCTCTTCTGAAACGCCTCGGCTCCGCAGCATGGGCAGAAATCGCAACTGAACGTGAGCGTAGCCTTTACCCCCATAGGCGGCGAGATGGCTCTTCATGCACACGTCGCCGCCAAGGAGCAGTTGATCGAGGTGGCCCTCGGCGATCAGGCAACAGATGTTGACAGCGCGCACCGTGTCGTCAGGATATCCGTGCCCTCGGTATCCAATATTGTCGACGCTGAGATAAACCCCCTCGCGCGCGATAGCGAGCAGCGGGCGCGGATCGATCCGGTCGCCAAGATGGCTGATCATCATGCGATCTGGCAAGACGCCTTCCTCGCGCAAAAGCGCGATCTGCTCCCGCGCCAGCTCTCCGAAGTGCGTCGTGTGAGTGACGATCGCCGCGCCGGTTTCACGCTGAGCCCTTGCGCACGCCCGGAATACGCGCTCCTCAGCAGGAGTTATCCCACCTCGGCCCGTTCCGATTTCGCCGATCACGCCGGCGCGTACGTCGGCGCCGTCGATTCCGGCAGTCAGCTCCTCAATAACGATTGAGGCGAGCGAATTCGTATCTTTCTCGTAGATCGCGTGAGGGTAGACCTCCTGGCGATACCATCCTGCGCCTAAGATGATGTGCACCCCGGTCGCTTCGGAGATTCTCCGCAGGGCCTCCGGGTTGCGGCCCATTCCCCCGCAGGTGAGGTCCACGAGCGTACTCCCACCTGACACCTTGTAGGAAGCCAATTCCTGGATCGCAAGCTCCTCATCGTCCAGGATCGCATCGTAAGTGCGCAGCATCTTCCACAGATCGCTGAGCACATGTTCGTGGGAGAGAGTGTATCCGGCCTCGGAAGCGGGCAATGGGCCGCGAGCCGTCATGATCGGCATAACTTTGAGAGACGCCTCCTGGCTTTCAAAAAAGACTGCCGCGCCGTTACCGTTCCAGAACGATCACCTCGTACTCGTCGATGCGCGGAAGAACGACCTGCAATTGCCCCTCGCCGTGAATGGGACGCAGCTCCCGCGGATTCACCAGCGTGAAAATCCTGGAGACAGGGCCGGCGAGCCGCAGCGTAACGCGGATATCCTCAAGCGGCATCACTCGCCGGATGGGGCGTACCATCTCGCCGGTGAAGTTAATGAGGTGAAGCAGCAGGCGCCGGCCACGCTCTTGAGAGCGAAGGCTGATTTCCATCGAGCGCGGGCCGTTTTCAACCGTTATGAGAGGAGAGCCTAATTGGCGGACGGCATTCTCGACGATCTGAAGATATTCGGCCATGTGATAGTTGTGAAGCGTGCTTCCGAGATCACCGCTAGCGTACACCGCTTTGCCGCTTCCGTAGCCATTCGTAAGAAGCGCCGGATTCACAGAGATCTTCGGCATTCCTTGATACGGGCCCTTTAGCGGCTCCATGAACATCAGGACTGGCCTGGAGCCGCGCGTGGCGACGGGCACAAAGTAGATCGGCGACGGCATGACCTCACGCACCAGGTGTTCCAGCAGTCCGCCTGAGGTAACCGGCTTCACCAAATCCCATCGCTTAGGGCCGCGAATCTTCCGCGCGCCGGTGACGCCCAGCACATCGCCTAGCGCGAAATCCGGGCGGCGAACTCCGGTTTCGTCATAGAGGGAAGTTTCCAAGGTGGCCAGCAGGCTGCCTCCCCGTTCCGCATACTCGCGGAGGCGGCCTGCCGTTCTCGAGCTCATACATGCGATGTTCGGAAGGACAATGAGCTTATAAGGGCTTAAATCCTCCCGCTCGAGAGCCATGTCATCGATCACGTCGAAGGGCGTGCGCGCGCTGTCCAGAGCGTCCGCCAGGCCTTGAAATTCCACATTGGGATCTCCTGCCTGCCCGGGCCCGGCTCCATAGCAGTCCGCGGTGGCGTCGGACCACACCAGGGCAATCGTGGCTTCCGCCCGCGTGTTCAAATAGTACTGGCCATTGCGGGCAATAAACCGGTTCATCTCAACGACAGCCTGCATCTCGGGAAGCTTCATGTCCGGAGGCATAACTCCCATCCAGACGTTTGCCCCGTTGGCGACTGTCTGCGCATACATTAGCCGTGTCTCCGGCTCGGGCAAAATGGAAAAGGGCCACGGGCTTTGCTTGCTGGAGCAAAACACGACGCGCGGTTTGCCCCGGGCCTGGGTTTCAAGCAGCTTGGCCGCCACCGACGGCTTCCAAATGTCGTTACGCGACAGGTCGCCACGCAGTATCCCGCCTTCGAATCCCAGCAGATCCTGCTCGGCGACCAAATATCGATTCAGCCGTGCGCTCGACCAGTTCGCCTGCCGGCCCCCTCCGTTGATATAAAATGCGAGTTCCGGGCTGACACCCTTGATTACGCGCCGGGAATCGTGCAGAAAATCCCGAATGCTGAGCGCCTGGAATTCCACGAGGTCATGAAACTCTCTCCCGCGATGAATCTTCTTTGACGGGATTTCTCTTCCGTAGTTCTGGTGAAATTTGTTCCGGCAGTACTGACAATAGCAAGTGTCGGCGGTAAAGATCGGCCCGTCGAAAAATATGCCGTCGATCGGATAGGCGCACAGGTCGCGCACTACCTGAAAAACCCACTCCCTCCATGGGCTGTTTACGCAGAAACTGGTCCCGTTATTGTACAAGCCGGTGAGCATCGAACCGTCTTCCAACCTCTGGACCCAGTCCGGGTGGCGCTCTCCGAACGAGACCTTGTACCAGTGCACATCAAAATACACGATGACGCGCAAACCGCATTTCTTCGCTGCCGGCAGGTACTCGCCCAAGTAATCGGGATTCTGCCGCCGGGCGGCGCGGGTCTTGAAATAGAGATGATCGTCATCCAATCCGCCCCGCATGTCGGTCGCTTCAAAGTGCTCCACGTTGTAAAACTGCGCAGCTTTGGCTGCCGCCAGCTCCGCCACGGGCACGTCAATCG
>JBOGJW010000355.1:0-5633 GCA_050745245.1 Terriglobia bacterium
GGCATACTTCGATTTTTCAGGTCTGACGATCCTGCCCTGGTTCCGCAAGTATCCGAACCTGGTGGTGAGCCGCACGTTCTCGAAAGCGTTTGGACTCGCCGCCATCCGCACCGGATTTCTCTTCACCAACCGGCGGCTGGCGAGCTTGTTGAAGCGCGCTCACGCAGCCTTCGCGGTGAACGCGGCGGCGCTTGCCTGCGCGCTCGAAGCCATCCGCCACGAGGGGGCGGTGCGGCGCTACGCCCGCATGGTGTGCCGCAATCGCGAGCGTTTCCTGAAAAGCCTCGACCAAATGGGAATTCCCTACGCGCCAACTGCGTCCAATTTTGTGCTGACGCGCGTGGGGCCGCGCGCGCACGAAATCGCTATGCGCCTGCGCAAGCAGGGAATCCTGGTGCGCGACTGGAGCTACGATCCGCACTTGAAAGGCTACCTGCGTATGACCATCGGCACCGAGGCGCAGATGCAGCGCCTCACCGCCGAGCTCGACCGCCTGCGGCGCCTCATGGAAACCAGCGACGGCTCGGGGGCATGGCGCGATCTGGTGACCTATTCACCCACGGGGTGGTTCGCATGAAGAGACGGGTCGCGCGGCTGCATCGGCAGACCGCCGAAACCGATATTCGCGCGCGCCTGGACCTCGACGGCCAGGGGCGCTACGCGGTTTCCACCGGCGTCCGATTTCTCGATCACATGCTCGAGCTGTTCGCGCGGCACGGGGGCTTCGATCTGGAGCTCGAGGCGCGCGGCGACCTCGACGTGGACCAGCACCACACGGTGGAAGACACGGGCCTGGTGCTCGGCGAAGCGGTGCGGCGCGCGCTCGGCGCGAAGACGGGGATTAACCGCGCTGGCTATTTCGTGATGCCGATGGATGAGACGCTCGGCCTCGCCTCGATTGACCTGAGCGGGCGGCCTTACCTGGTGATGAACGCTCGGCTTCGCGCGCGCTACGTAGGCGATTTGCAGTCGGAGCTGGTGGAAGATTTTTTCCAGGCCTTCGCGTCGGGCGCCGGTGCCAACGTTCACCTGAAGGTAGCCTACGGAAGGTCCAGCCATCACGCCGTCGAGGCGCTCTTCAAGGCTTTCGCGCGCGCGCTGCGCTACGCTTGCTCGCGCGACCGCAGGCTGAAGAAGGTGCTGCCTAGCACAAAGGGATTTCTATGATCGCGGTCGTCGATTACGGCGGCGGCAACGTCGGCTCGGTGCTGAAGGCGGTGGAGCATCTTGGCTATGAGGCGCGGCGCGTCAGTGAAGCGGAGGCGCTGCTCGAAGCGGAAAAGATCATCCTTCCCGGCCAGGGCCATTTCGGCGCGATGATGGCGGCACTCCACGAGCGTGGAATTCTGGAGCCACTGCGCAGCGCGCTCCAGGCGGGCAAGCCGTTCCTCGGAATCTGCCTCGGATTGCAGGCGCTCTACGAGGGAAGCGAAGAGGCTCCGGGCGTCGCAGGGCTGGGCGTGCTGCGGGGGCAGGTGCTGCGGTTCGACGGAATTTTCAAGGTGCCGCACGTCGGCTGGAGCCAGCTTGAGATCACGCGCGAAGGGCGCCTGCTGCGCGGAATCGCTCCGAGCGCCTTCGTGTATTTCTGCCACTCCTACTTCGGCGCGCCCACCTCCGAGACCACCGCAATCACTGAATACGGTTCGCGCTTCGCCGCCGCAGCCGAGATTGACCACCTTTGCGCAGTGCAATTTCACCCCGAAAAATCCGGCGCCGCCGGCTTGCAAGTTTTGCGGAACTTTCTGGAGTGAAGTAGCGGCGGGTTTATCCCGCCAGGCCCCCAAAATGGCGGCGTAAAGCCGCCTCTACTCTGGACACCGAATTCCGGACCCACTTTATGTTTGCCAAGCGAATTATTCCCTGCCTCGACTGCAAAGACGGGCGCGTGGTGAAAGGGATTCAGTTTGTCGACCTGCGCGATGCAGGCGACCCGGCGGCTCTGGCTGAGATCTACAACAGCGAAGGCGCCGACGAGTTGGTGATGCTGGACATCTCGGCATCGCAGGAAGGACGCGCCACGCTGATGACCACTGTCGCGCGAGTGGCGCGGAATCTCTTCATCCCCTTCACCGTGGGCGGCGGCGTGCGGTCACTCGAGGACGCGCACCGGCTGCTCGGCGCAGGCGCTGACAAAGTGGCCGTGAATACGGCGGCCGTTGAGCGCCCCGAGCTGGTGCAGGAGCTGGCCGAAGCTTTTGGCAGCCAGGCAATCGTAGTGGCAATCGACGCCAGGCGCCGCCAGAATTCAACAGAAAACGAATCGGAGTGGGCTGTCGTCACCTACGGCGGTACGCGCGACACGGGCCGCAGCGCGCTCGAATGGGCGCGGAGGGCGGAGGCGCTCGGAGCCGGGGAGATACTGCTCACGTCGATGGATGCCGACGGCACGCAGAACGGCTTTGACTGCGAGCTGACGGCGGCAATCTCGCGCGCAGTGCATATTCCGGTGATCGCCTCAGGCGGCGCAGGAAGCCCCGAGCACTTTGCCGAGGTCTTCCAGCGCGGCGCGGCAGACGCAGCCCTCGCTGCTTCTGTCTTCCATTTTCAGCAGCACTCGCTGCGCGACCTCAAACTGTTCCTTCGCTCGCGCGGGGTGCCGGTGCGGCTGTAGCGGTGGTCTGCGACCAAGGTTGTCCAAATTAGATCGCAGCCAGTCGGACACGATTTGCAGCTCTGCCGCCTGATTTGCGGAAGGGCTTTGCCCTTCCGGAGGCCGACCCGCCTACCCAGCCTGATTTTTTGCGCAGCGCGAAGCCTCATCAACCTTCGCGCTGCGTAAAAAGCGAAAATGCGGGTTTTGCCCGGAACGCCGAAGAAGGTGTGAAAAAATCGCTGGCGACTGTCATGCTGAGCCCGTTCGCCCTTCCGCTGCGAACGGCCCTGAGCGCAGCGAAGGGGCTCAGGGTAAACTCCGCGAAGAATCCCAGTATTTCGCTGGGCCTTAACAAATACGGGGATTCTTCTCTCGGTCGCTGCGGCGACCTCGCTCAGAATGACAGTTTCATCCAGTTGCGGCTTGGTTGCGGCTCTGCCGCGCTGCGCCAGCCCGGCTCGTCACTTACCACTCGCCACTTGCCACTGTCTTATGCGATCGAGGGCCTTTTCGATATTCTCAATGGAGTTGGCGAACGAAAAGCGCAGGTGGTCCTCGCCCCATTCGCCAAACGCCGTGCCCGGCAGGCAAGCCACGCCCGCTTCGTTCAGCAGAGCGTCCGCCAGCTCGCGCGATTTCCATCCCGTGCCGCTGATATTGGGAAAAGCGTAGAACGCGCCGTGAGGCTGCGGGCAGTGGAAGCCTGGAATCCGGTTAAGCCCCGCCACGATCACCTCGCGCCGCCTTCGAAACTCGTCCCGCATCCGCTCGACGCATGACTGATCGCCTCGCAGCGCCGCGACACCCGCCATCTGCGTGAACGATGCCGTGCAGGAATTCGAATTCGTCATCAATTTCGAGACCTGCTCCGCCAGCGGAGGCGGCATAATCCCGTATCCGAGCCGCCAGCCCGTCATGGCGTAGGTTTTCGAAAAGCCGTCCAGGATAATCGTCTTTTCGCGCAGCGGCGGGCATTGCGCCGGGCTTGTCGCCTCGCCTTCAAAAATCAGGCGGCTGTAAATCTCATCCGAAAAGATTGTAATGTCACGCCCGGCCAGCGCCTCGGCCAGCACGGCGAGTTCAGCGCGCGCCATTACGCCGCCGGTGGGGTTCTGCGGCGAGTTGAGAATCAACATGCGCGTGCGAGGAGTGATCTTGTCCAGAATGGCGGCCGCGGCCACATCAAAGTCATTCTCTTCGCGCAAAGGGTATGCCACGGGCCGGGCGACGGCGAAGCGGATCATGGATTCATAAATCGGAAAGCCTGGGTTCGGATAGAGAACTTCGTCTTCAGGCTCGATCAGCGCCAGAACCGCGAAGAAGAAGATGGGCTTGGCGCCGGGGTAATCACGACTTCAGCGGGATCGACGTGAATGCCGCGCCGGCGGCCAGCATCCCCCGCCACCGCTTCGCGCAGCTCGGTCAGGCCGGCGCTCGGACCGTAGTGAGTGAAGCCATCGCGCAGGGCGCGGATGGCGGCTTCGACGATGTGCGGCGCGGTGGGGAAATCCGGCTCGCCGATTTCCAGGTGAATCACGCTCCGCCCGGTGCGCTCAAGCTGCTGGGCCCGCGCGAGGACTTCGAAGGCGCCCTCGCTGCCCAGCCGCGACATGCGCGCGGCAAGCCGGAATTGATGCGCTGTGGTCATTGTGAGTCTGTAGCGGCGGCTTTATGCCGCCATTTACGGGCGAAGGATATTGATCTCATGGCGACATAAAGTCGCCTCTACGCATTATTCCATCAGGATTGGCCCAGCAGCCCGCGAAAGAAGAAATCCGAATACACCTTGCTGAGCTCGGGCTCGGGGACCGGACCCGCCGCTCGGTACCACTGATAAAGCCAGTTGATCATGCCGAGCAGCGCGAACGCCGCCAGCTTGGGCGAGACGAGCGGGGCCCGGCCGGAGTCCTGCTGCACGTCCGCGATCAGCTCCTCGAGAAAATGAATGTAGGCTCGCTTCCGGGCATTGATCTTGGCGCGAAGCGGCCCGGCAAGCGAGCGATTCTCGTGCAGGATAACCGTGGTCTCCAGATCGCGCGTGTGGACGATCAGGTGGATGTGCCCGGCAATCGTCTGGCGCAGCTTTTCCCGCGGATCGCCAATTGAAGCTACCCGCCGGAGCACCGTCTCCTCCAGCACGTCCATGCCGTAGTTCATGATCTCGAAGAGCAGGCGATCCTTGCTGCCGATGTGGTGGTAAAGCCCCGCCTTGGTCAGCCCCACCGCGCGCGCAATCTCCTGCATGGAGGCGCCAGTGTAGCCCTTCTCATAAAAGACGCGCGCCGCAACCCGGCAGATCTCTCGCAGCCGGTGGTCGGCGCCAGAGGTTTGAAGCACGAGTGCAATTTACCACAAAAGAATGGGTGTTGTGCGCAGACGGTAGCGCCCGGCAGCGCTTGTAGCGCAGCGCGGCGGAGCCGCAAACAAACGACCTGTCATCCTGAGCGCAGCGGAGCGAGCGAAGAATCCCTGTATTTTTTGAAGCTGAGCGAAATGCGGGGATTCTTCGCTGACGCTCAGAATGACAGACTTCAAAATGTTCGCTAAAAAAAAGAGAATTTGTGGTATTACAACGCGGGGTCCGCCGTTTGACCGTGCGGCCTTTCGTCCGCCCCCGAAAACGCTGCAGCGTTACCATGCGAACGCTGCGCTACAGGCCATCCGCAATTGTAGTATCCTGCATCCTCACTTGGCGAGAAAGGGGAATACAGCAATGCCGCGGCGACTGGATCTCGGAATTCTAGCTTTCATCGTGCTGGCGTTCGCCGCGTGCTTGCCGGCGAGCACGGCCACGGTGTGGCAAATCGGGCAATTCGATCAAACCTCGCGCGAGTTCAACCAGAGCGCACCGTTCGGAAATTCCACCTACAATCCCGTTTTTATAGCAGGCCAGAGCGTGGCAAAGGATTGGCCCGCGCGGCAGCCCGGCTCCGAAAATCCGTCCGAAGGCCTGCGTCCGCATCCTTTCACGATTCTCTTCAATCTCAACGCGCGCCCCCGCGGGACATATCGCTTCGAAATCTCCGCCATCCTGGAC
>JBOGJW010000356.1:0-2600 GCA_050745245.1 Terriglobia bacterium
CCCCCGCCTGCGCGGAGGACAAGCTTTCATGGGAATGACTGAAAATGGCGTTTGGTCGCGGGCGCAAGACAGCCTGCGCTACAAACCGCAGGCCAAGCCGGCCGAGGGCGCCGGCCGACATTTCGGAACAGGCTTATTTAAGCCGCTTCTACGGCCCTGCTCCACTAAAAACCGAAGGGTCCTTCATGGTATCCGCATTGACGAACAGAGGTCCAAGAGGGCTCGACTTCAGCCGCAACTTTGCTTCAAAGAAGCCGTCATAGAGCCCGCGCGACAGCGCCGATGCGCCTGAATTGATTTGCGAAGGCGGCGCCGAGAGCGGATATCCCAGCTCCTGCAGCAGTCCTCCGATGTGTTTTTCGAGCGTGAGCAGCTCTTCCTCTGAATATGCCTTCCGCCACCTTCCCACAGGATTGAATTCCCGCTTGCCGGATTCGGGCCTGAAGGAGGTGTTGGGCTCGGCAACCGTTCCGACACCCGAGGTCCGGATACGGTCGTAATCGAGATCGTGCTCGATAAACCGCCCGATCTTGCTCAACGTGTCCCGGGGGTTTTGCACCAGGTCCTCATAATGAAATTCCATGTAGTCGGCCCCTAGCCTCTGGCCGTATTCGCGGCCTTTGCGCACTACCCAATCCCAGTAGAGCGCCGCCACCAGGCGGGTTCGCTTGCGATCCCACGGGAAGGGGCGAACAAAACCCATTTTCGCGAGCGAAAGCGCAACGTCCCTTCCGTCGCGGACAATGTGGAGCACGAGCGCTTCGGGGATGGTTCTTTTGATTTCGGGAAGGTAGAGAATCTCCTCCACGCTGACGGTAGCCCAGCGGCGCGCACCTTGCTGCCGGCACATCTCCTCCATGATGATTCGGAGGAACTCTCCGCCATTTTCCGATCCTTCCATAAGCTTCTTTTCGATAACGGACGCGTCCAGTCCGGTCCGCTCAAAGTACGGACTGGCGAGCCACGCCTTCACTAATCTTCTGCGGTTCCGCCGAACGGCGGGGTCGCCGAACTTCGGGACCATCATATTGAAGACCTGTGCCGAAGCTCGGTACAGGGCAAATCCGCCTGCCGAGAGCAGAGTGTGGTAAAGAAAATTATTTCCGGAGCGGGGGCTGCCCACGATAAAGACGGGCGCTTTGCTTCGAGCACTGGTAATAGATTCAGCGATCATTTCGCAATTCCCCCTCGGTTGCATTCGACGGTCACTGACCGGCGGTCAAAGACGGCCGCTACACCGGCGCGACGCCCACTGCGGCGATGTGCGGCGCCAAGTACGAATTGAGTTCTTCGCGCAAGCGCGCGCCGCTGGCCATCAGCCCCGGAAGCAGCGCCTGCCGGTTGTTGAACGTGAGCGGCGCCTGGGCTAGCGAGCCGGCGAACCCTCTGGCCGCTTGGACCAAAGCCACTCCGGCGGCGATGTCCCATTCGTGCTTCGGCGTCAGTGTCCAGGTAGCGTCCGCCAGTCCCGCGGCGACGCAGGCAAGCTTGTATGCTACCGAGCCGGAAGGGCGCACCGTGAACGGCTCGCCGCTGAAACGCTCCCATTCCCCGCGTTTCACCTCGCTGCGGCTGGCAAGCACCAGAGCGCCCTCGAGAGAAGCTTTCGCCGATGGCGCAGCGGGTCTCCCGTTATAAGTGATCCCACTGCCCGACGCGCCCAGAAAGGTCTCGTGCGTTGCCGGATTGACGATGCCGCCGGCGATCGCTTTCCCGCCTTCCACCAAGGCGATCGAAACGCACCACTCCGGAATTCCCGCGACGAATTCTCGCGTGCCGTCGAGCGGATCGACGATCCATACCCGCTGCTTCGCGAGACGGTTTAGGTCGTCTGCGCTCTCTTCGGAAAGCCAGCCCTCGCCGTCCCTCAGAAGCAGTTTTTGCAGGACGTGATTTACCGCGTGATCCGCTTCCGTGACCGGATCGCCTGCCGACTTGTACTTCGCCTCGATAGCGCCCGGCGCGAATGGCTTCAGCGCTTCCTCCGCCGCGCTGAGCGCCTCCTGAATTCGGGCGAGAACCGGATCTCCCATCAGTATGTCTCCTTGTAAGAACTGTAGCGGCGATTTTATACCGCCACATATCCGCTGTTCTCAGCGGCCGCGTGGCGGCATAAAGCCGCCTCTGGGGTAATGCCTCAGTTTCGGGCCCCAACGCGGCGGCGGGTTTATCCCGCCAGCCTAAAATGGCGGCATAAAGCCGCCTCTACACATGCTGTTAAATTCCCAGCATCCTGGCGCCGGTAATCAGCAGGATGACGCACAGCGTGCGCTTCAGCCAAAGGCTCGGCAGATGCTGGCTGATCTTTACTCCGATCAGAGCGCCCGGAATCGATCCGACGAGAAGCGAAAGAACCAGCCCAAGATCGACGTTGCCGAGCCTGAACTGAAGAATCCCCGTGAAGCCTGTCAGCGCGATGGCATGAACGATGTCGGTGCCCACCAGGACAGCAGGAGGGCAGTTGACCAGCAGGAGCAGCAGCACCATCACGACGCTGCCCGAGCCGACCGAGCTCATGCCCACCAGAAATCCCGCGAAAAGTCCGATCGCGACGAGCTTCAGTACCATGCGTCGCGGCGGCTGTTTCTCTACCGCCAGCA
>JBOGJW010000357.1:0-8501 GCA_050745245.1 Terriglobia bacterium
TGAAAAACGCAGGTCCGCGCTACCTCACTCAGGGTTCATCATTCAGAATTCAGAATTCACCCTTCACCATTCACCATTAACCCGACGGCGCCCTCACCGCAGACGGCGCGCAGCTCGGCGAGCAGGGCATCGTCCGCTTTAACGCCGGACGGCTTCCGCGCGCGCAAGCGCGCCTTAAAATCTCCCGGCTGGAGCAGCTCAAACACAACGGGATTGTCTCCCGGGTGGCTCGACAGCAGGCTTTCAAGGCCGTCGAGCAGCTCCGCGCCGGATTCGCGCAAATTCAGCCGGATCAGAACCTCCGGTTTCACCTTGGCGGCTGCCGCTTCCAGCGACTGAACCTCGTTCACCACCACTTTAGCCTTCCCGCCCTCTTCCTGCCGCGCGCGCCCGCGCACCAGCACGGCCGCGTCCTGCCTCAGCAGGTCCTTTACCTGCTGGAGCGCCTGCGGGAAGACCAGCAGCTCCGCCGTCCCGCTCAGGTCTTCGAGCACCGCGCTCGCCCACAGGTCGCCCTTCTTGCTGGGGCGGATGCGAACCGAGGTGAGAATCCCGGCAACGCTCACCGGACTTTCGTGCGGCGCCTCTTCGAGCGAGCTGGCCTCCTGAACCAACAGGGCCGGTAGCGATGCGCGGTATTTTTCGAGCGGATGCCCGGTGACGTAAAACCCGAGGACCTCCTTCTCGCCCGCCAGTTGCTGCGCCTGCGTCCACTCCGGCGCGGCGGGAAGCGCAATGTCCTTTGCCGGCGCCGTGCCTGCTGCGGAGCCGAAGAGTCCGGCCTGCCCGGCTGCGCTGTGCCGCTGATGATTCTGCCCCGCCTCCATGGCGCGGTCGAGCGCCGCGCACAGTTGGGCGCGGTGGCCGCCTAGCGAGTCCATTGCGCCGGCCTTAATGAGGCTCTCAATGACGCGCCGGTTGAGCAGCCGCAGGTCCACGTGCTCGCAGAACTGAAACAGGCTGTCAAACCGCCCCAGGGTTTTCCGTGCTTCAATGACCGAATCGATGGCCGCGGCGCCCACGTTCTTTATCGCCGTCAGCCCGAAGCGGATGCTCTCGCCCGCGGGCGTAAACGTACGCCCGCTCGAGTTAACGTCCGGGGGAAGGATGCCGATGCCCATCTCACGGCACTGGTTTAGATAGTGCGCGAGCTTCTCCTGGTTGCCGATTTCGGCGGTGAGCAGCGCGGCCATGAACTCCACCGGGTAGTGCGCCTTGAGGTACGCGGTGCGGTACGCCACCAGCGCGTAGGCGGCCGAGTGCGATTTGTTGAAGCCGTACCCGGCGAACTGCTCCATCAGGTCGAACAGCTTCGCGGCCGTTTGCGGAGGCACCTTGTTGGTGCGCGCGCCGGCGAGAAACTTTTCGCGCTGCGCCACCATCACCTCGTGCTTCTTCTTGCCCATGGCCCGGCGCAGCACATCCGCTTCGCCCAGGCTAAACCCGGCGACGCTTGCGGCGATCTGCATCACCTGCTCCTGGTACACCATCACGCCGTACGTCTCTTCCAGGATCTCCTTCAATTGAGGCAGATCGTATTCCACCTGCTTCTTGCCGGTCTTGCGGGCGATAAAATCATCGATCATCTGAATCGGGCCGGGACGATAAAGCGCATTGAGCGCGATCAGATCGCCGAGGCGGCTCGGGCGAACGCGGCGCAGAATGTCCGTCATGCCGCGGCTTTCAAACTGGAAGATGCCGCCGGTAAGTCCCTTGCCGAGCATCTCGTAGGCGGCCGCATCGTCCAAAGGAAGATTCGTGAGGTCCAGGCGCTCGCCGCGCGTCTCCTCAATGAGCTTTACGGTGTCGTCGAGAATGGTGAGCGTGGTGAGCCCCAGGAAATCCATCTTCAGCAGGCCGATCTTCTCAAGATCGTCCATAGCGTATTGCGTGGTGATTTCATCTTTGCTGGTTTTCGAGAGCGGCACGATTTCCTGCAGCGGCTGCGGCGAGATTACCACCCCGGCGGCGTGCGTGGAAGCGTGGCGCGCCAGACCCTCGAGGCTCATCGCGATCGTAAGCAAGTCGGCGATGCGCGGATCGGAATCGCGCATGCGCTTTAGCTCCGGCGACTGTTCCAGCGCCTCGGCTAGCGAAATGTTGAGAACGTTGGGCACCTGTTTGGCGATGCGGTCGGCTTCGGCGAAGGGGATATCCATCACGCGCGCGGCGTCGCGGATGACCGCTTTCGCGCCCATCGTCCCGAAGGTGATGATCTGGCTCACGTTGTCGCGGCCGTATTTTTCCGTGACGTAGGCGATCACTTCGCCGCGGCGTCTCATGCAGAAGTCGATGTCAATGTCAGGGAAGGTGACGCGCTCCGGGTTCAGGAAGCGCTCGAAAAGCAGGTCGTACTGTAGCGGGTCCACGTCCGTGATGTGCAGCGCGTAAGAAACCAGGCTGCCGGCAGCCGAGCCGCGCCCCGGTCCCACGGGAATGCACTTCTCGCGCGCGAACCGGATGAAGTCCCACACGATGAGGAAGTATCCCGCGAACTTCATCTGCTGGATCAGCTCGATCTCGCGAGTGAGCCGATCTTCATATGCTTCCATGGGATAGCGCAGCCGGCCCGCGGACCGCGCCTGCTCGAGCTGGCGGCGGCGCTCGTCAAACCCTTGCCGCGCGACGCGCTCGAAAAATCCGTCAATCGTCTCCCCGCCGGGCACTTCGAAGCGCGGAAAAACATGCTGGTTTTTTTCCAGGTGCAGGTTGCACCGCGCGGCGATCTCCGCCGTCCGCGTGAGAGCTTCGGGAATCTCCCCGAAGACCTCCAGCATTTCTTCGTAGGATTTGAAATAAAACTGGTCGCTCGCGAACTTCATCCGCTGCGGATCGCTCAGGATCTTCCCCGTCTGGATGCACATCAGCACTTCCTGGGCGCGGGCGTCCTCCTTGCGGACGTAATGGCAGTCATTCGTCGCGATCAGGGGAATGCCGGTCTCGCGCGAGAGGCGGACGAGGTTCGGGTTGATGCGCCGCTCCTCCGGCACACCCTGGTCCTGAATCTCGAGATAGAAATTCCCCTTGCCGAAAATATCGCGCAGGTCGTAGGCCGACTGGCGCGCCGTCTCGTAGCGCTCCGCGGTCAGCGCGGAGGCGATCTCGCCCTTTAAGCACGCGGAGAGCCCGATCAGGCCCTCGGCGTGACGCGCGAGCAGGTCTTTGTCGATCCGCGGCTTGTAATAGTAGCCCTCCGTGTAAGCGAGCGACGCCATCTTCACCAGATTGCGGTAGCCCCGCTCATTCTCACAGAGCAGCACCAGGTGATTAGGCCGGTCGCTCTCAGGAGACCGGTCAAACCGATTGCTCGGGGCGACATAAACCTCGCAGCCAATGATCGGCTTTACGCCGCGCTTCGTCGCCGCTTCGTGGAACTTCACAGCGCCGAACATGTTGCCGTGGTCGGTGACGGCGATGGCGGGCATCCTGAGCTCGGCCGCGCGGTCCATCACCTTGGCGATGTCGCAGGCGCCGTCCAAAAGGCTGTAGTCGGTATGCAGGTGCAGGTGGACAAAGGGTGAGGTTGACATCAGCGCCTATTATACCAGAAAACGAACGCCGCCTCGGCGCGCGAACGACCGTCCCTTATCCGCAGGTTGCACCTACGGCTATTCATCGATCGGCCCCTTGCGGGGCCATATTTACTTTTCCCGCGCCGGTTTTGGGCGCTGTTGAAGGCGCTTGAGGGAGCGGATATACTAGCTCGGTGAATCGGCTGCATTCAAAATTGATGAGGGACGCGGCGGGCTGCGCGCTCGCGCTGCTCCTGGCTGGCGCGGTCAGCGCCGCGCCTGCTTACCTGTTTGCCTGCCCGATCCTTTGCGCGCAGGGTTCTTGCACACAATCGGCTGCTGCGCCCTCCATGATGTCTGGTATGGAGCAGGCGGGCATGGGGTGTTGCCAACCCCGGCATTCCAGCCGTGGCGCCGGCCAGGGCTCGCCATGCGGCGCTCCGGCGCGCGCCTGCCTCAGCCATCTCCATCAGCCCTCCTTCCGCATCTCATCCGCGGCCCCGGCCGCTAGTTATCACGCCACGAGCTTTGTGATTCCTGCGGCGGAGCTGGTGGTATTCACAGTGCCGGCTTGCGCGCATTACTCCCCATCTCCTCCAGGTTCCCAGTCAGGTAGAAGCATCTGCCGGCTGCAAGCTCTTCTCCGCGTTTAATCCTTCCGAAAATTTCAAACGGCGTGGGAGCGCGGCCATCCTTTCTCCCCTGTGTGCGATCAGGGCAGGCTCTGGC
The DNA here is from genome assembly GCA_050745245.1 of Terriglobia bacterium. GTDB lineage: Bacteria > Acidobacteriota > Terriglobia > UBA7540 > UBA7540 > RH2-MAG17b. The sequence goes on from JBOGJW010000357.1 coordinate 4,242, forward strand.
CGCATTGCGTGCGGGCTGGAAGCCCGCGCTCCTCGTAGCTGCTCGATCCCTCCGCCAACAAAATGCCGGAAAGGAGTCTCGTCATGAAGAAGTTCTTCCTTGGGGTTATCGTCACTCTGGTCGTCCTTGCGGGCGGGGCTTATCTGTATCTCCGCTTGGGGTTTCTCGATTTGCGGGCTGACCTCCAGCCTTCCGCTTTCGAGAAGCGCGAGGCGATGTCCTTCATGGATGCTTCCACAGATCGCCATGCGCCTGAGCAAAAGAATCCCGTTGAACTGACCGAAGCTAATCTGATCGATGGCGCCAAGCTTTACAAGATCTATTGCGCCGCGTGCCACGGCGCTCCGGATCATCCTGAGAAGAAGTTCGGCCACCCATTCTATCCCCCGGCGCCGCAGTTCATGGAAGAGGCGCCGGACATGCCGGAGAACCAGAATTTTTACACCATCCAGCACGGCGTCCGCTGGACCGGAATGCCCGCCTGGAAAAATACGCTGAGCGACCAGGAAATCTGGAAGCTGGTTACCTTCCTCAGCCGCATGGACAAATTGCCGCCCGCGGTCGAAGAGGAGTGGAAAAAGCCGCTTCCTTCCGGCGGCCCCACAACGGAACGAAGCGGGCAGACTGATTCACCCCATGCACGTCGCGCGGCGTTTGGATCAGATACCCAACTGGGAGGAATTCATGAGTAAGAACCGACGAGAATTTTTCAGAAATGCGCTCGCGGCCGCGGGCTTGCTGGCCGGAACCAGAGCATTCGCTGCTGGCTCGGCTCGGGCGGCTCAGACGACACCGGCTCAGAAGCCAGCCTACAGCGGAGAGTTTCTACCGGTTCAAACGCCGGACATTCCTGACCTTCCCTGGACAATCGACAACGGCGTCAAGGTGTTTCACCTCGTCGCCGAGCCCGTCAAGCGGAAGATTCACCCGATGAAGACGCTCGACCTGTGGGGCTACAACGGCACGTGCCCCGGGCCCACGATCCAGGTGATGCAGGGCGACCGCGTGCGGCTGATTGTGGATAACCACCTGCCCGAGGCTACCTCGATGCACTGGCACGGGTTCGAAATTCCCGCGGCGATGGATGGCACCCCTGGCATCGACCAGCCGCCCATCCCGTCCGGCGGGCGCTTTATCTACGAGTTCACGCTGCACCAATCGGGCACGTACTTCTACCACTCGCATATGGCGATGCAGGAAATGATGGGCATGCTCGGCGCCTTCATCATGCACCCGCGAAAGCCGGACCGGCCGCGTGTAGACAAGGATTTCGTCGTGATGCTGCAGGAGTACGCCGTCCTTCCGAACAACTCCGTCCCAAACACGATGAATATGGAGTTCAACTGGCTCACTTTGAATGGTAAAGCCGGGCCGGCGGCGACGCCGCTGATCGTGCCGCTGGGCGAGCGGGCGCGAATCCGGCTGATCAACCTGGGAATGGACCACCACCCGATTCATTTGCACGGAAACACGTTCTACGTGATGGGCACGGAGGCGGGCCGCGCGCCCCAATCGACCTGGCGACCGGAGAACACAGTGTTGGTAGGCGTTGCACAGGCGCGCGATGTCGAGTTCGAGGCAAACAATCCGGGCGACTGGATGCTGCACTGCCACCTTCCGCACCACATGATGAACCAGATGTCCTCAACCGTCGGCCCGACGACGCGGCTAGGGAAGGGCATGCCCGCCGGGCTTTCGATGGACACCGGCATGGGGATGCTCACCGGCAGTGGCGGAGCGCCCTTGGGAGAGAACTATGGTCCCGGGCTAGGGCGTGGACTCGGGGTTGGCTCAACGCGCGAGCAGATGGTGCGCAACGGGCCGCTGTCGAGCGCGGCAGGCGGGTTGCCCGGCATGCAGCACGCTATGCCCGACATGAAATCTGGCGTCAGCCCGAACGCCAACAGCGTGCCGGGGTTTCCCCAGGACGCCTACATGGAGAGCGCGATGATGGCGATGGATGAAGCCGTGTGGAAGCCGCAGAACTACGGTCTGCCTCCCGGCTGGAGCGGGTTCATGCAAGGAATGATGACGCTGGTTCGCGTGCTGCCGCCGGAGCGGTACGAAAAAGTAGTGGCCCTGATCCGCGAAAATGAGAAGCAGCCGGTGCCGTACACGAATTTCGCGTGGAGTATTCCCGGCGCCGGCGCCCAACCCGCCAGGAGGATGAAATGAAGCGAGCCTTGGAATCAGTTTTGATGCTGATCTTCATGTGCGCCGCGTCGCTGGCGGCGCAGGGTGGTGGACCTTTGCCCAAAATGTCTCCCTCCGGCGCGCCGATGCGCCTGGAAGAATTCGAGGCGCTCGCGCTCCAGCACAATCCCACGCTGCGGCAGGCGAGCGACTTGGTCGAGCGCTCCGCGGCCGAGGCGCGGCAAGCGGGGCTCTATCCCAACCCGACGATCGGATACGAGGGCAGCGAGATCCGCGGCGGGTCGTTCGGAGGCGGCGAGCAGGGCGCGTTTATCCAGCAGAACATCGTCTTGGGTGGTAAGCTCGGCCGGAGGAAGGAAGTCTTTCAGGACCAGCAGCGCGAGGCGGAAGCGGCGAGCGCCGAGCAGCGCCGCCGTGTGCTGAGCGGCGTTGATGAGAGCTTTTACGCCGCGCTTTCCGCGCAGGAGGTGGTGAAGCTCCGCGCGAATCTGCTGAAGATCGCCCAAGACGCCGTGCGCACCGCTCATCAGCTTGCTAACGTGGGCCAGGCGGATACGCCCGACGTGCTGCAGGCGGAGGTTGAGGCGGAGCAGGCCCAAGTGGATTACGCGACCGCGCAATCGAACTACACCCAGGCTTTCGAAGCGCTGGCCGCGACCGCGGGCGCGCCCGATCTGCCGGTTTCGCCGCTCGAGGGCCAGCTTGCCGAGTGGCCGCGGATTGACGCCAGCCAGGTGATGGCGTTGATCCTGCGCGACAGCCCCTCAGTGAAGCGGGCGCAGGAGGCGGTGACCGCCGCCGAGGCCCAGGTTCGGAGCGCGAAGCGAGAATCCGTCCCTGATCTTCGCCTGCGCGCGGGCGTTCAGCAGGATGGCGAGGCGCTTGACCCGACGGTGGTGAATTCGAGGGCGGCCGGCATCGTCAGCTTCGCGAGCGTCGGAATCGATATTCCCATCTTCAATCGCAACCAGGGCAACGTGGCCGCGGCCCGGGCTGACCTCAAGCGGTCGCGCGAGGAGCTCGCGCGCGTGCGGCTGGTCCTCCGCAGGAATACCGCGCCGCTCCTGCAAAACTACCTCGCCGAAGAGAATCAGGCGAGCCAGTACCGGCATGAGATCATTCCCAAGGCGGCGCGCGCCTATCAGCTCTATCTCGCAAAGTACCGCCAGATGGCCTCGGCGTATCCCCAGGTGCTGGTCTCGCAGCGGACGCTCTTTCAGCTTGAGCTCGCCTACGCGCGCACGCTGGGGCGCTTGTGGGCGAACGCGATCGCCTTGCGGAATTTCACGCTTACGGGCGGATTGCAGCCGCCGGCGGCGGCTTCCGGGCCGCCTGCCGCAAACCTTAACCTGCCGTGAGGTAGCGGCGGGTTTACCCCGCCAGCCTCTGGAAAATGGCGGCGTAAAGCCGCCTCTACGCATCGGAGGCAACCGCCTCTACGCGATCCGCTGCTTGATCTCGGCCACGAGCCATTTCATGTCCACCGGGCGGTAAAGGATGCGCTCGGCCCCGGCCCTCTGAGCGTCCTCCGCGTTCACCGTATGGCCAAGAATTACCCACGTTGGGATGAGCGGCGTCCATTTCGCCAACAGGCGAAAGTCCTCGCCGGGACTCGGGCTTGCGAAAAGGTCGGCCACCAGCAAGCTTGGGAGCGCGTTGAGGTTTGTTACCGTGCTCAGCGCGTCGCGCACCGTCTCATGCGCTTCCACCTCGACTCCCTCCTCGAGGAGCTGAGCGCGAAGAAGCGCGCGAGATTGCCAGTCTTCCGCGGCCAAAAGAATCATAAAAACAGTGGCAAGTGACAAGTGGCAAGAGAATGGTGAGTTATGAATGCTGAATGCTGAATGCTGAATTGAGCTTGGTAGCGCAGCGCGCGGCGCGGCAGAGCCGCAACCAAGCCGCGAAGGTAATGGTAGCCACGGTCCGCGCCTTCCTGACCGTGGGCCTTTTATCAAAATCTAAAAACCCACACGGTCAACCCCCGAAAGACGAAAATGATCCCTCACCCGCCCTCGTCCCTCGGGCACCCTCTCCCCAAGGGAGAGGGCTTTAATTCTCTGGGCACTCCGCCTCTCCCGTGGGAGAGGGTGGCGAGCAGAGCGAGCC